>CAZBUF010000097.1:0-3061 GCA_964495025.1 uncultured Bacteroidales bacterium
TTTTGAGCTGAAATATTAATATTATTAAAAGAGAAATTGTGGAGTTAAATACTCAATGTGCCCAGGACCTGCACATCCATACTGTTTTTTCAACAGGTGACAGCGCAGTGGCGGAAGAACAGACTGTTGAGCTGATAGCAAAAATAAATCATGCAAAAATAACCGGCATAAGCGATCATTTTGAATATATACATAAAAAGAAATTTGATTTCTACAAAGAGAGTGTCAGTTCTTTAGGTTTTAAAACGGGGACCGAAATTGATGGTAAGAAATATGTTAATGAAGCATCTTCACTGGATTTTGATTATTATATATATCATTGCTGGGATGCCAGGAATGATTATAAGGGAATTGAAAAGCTTCTGGACACAGGAAAACCTGTGATCATAGCACATCCTCATGTTACGGATACTGAGCTGGGAAAAATTCCTGCTGAATGCTATATTGAAATCAATAACCGTTATATATACAGGTACGACTGGCATAATTATTTCAAAGACCATGTTGACAGATTCAGGTTTGTTCTGAGCTCCGACGCTCATCAGCCACACTGGCTGAATCAGAACGTTGCTAAATATGTCGCCGGACAGTTGGGGATACAGGAAACAATACTTTTTCTGTAGGTGATTTTTTAAAAATGGAAATCTTAATCGAACTGGAAGTAAATGCCCATAGTAAGATAGTTATTGTAATCACCGGTGGTGTAACCGAATAATTGAGCAATTATGCTGTAATTAGCGTCAATATTTTCATAATCCCTGATAGAGAATAATGAATATGAGTACCTCAGGTTGGCAATAAAATTGTCAGATATCTTATAATTGAACCCTATAAGCCAGCTCAGGTCAAGGTCCTTAAATGCAGAAATTTCGTCGTCCGTTACATCATAATCAGTAGTTTTCATTTTTTTTGTAAAGAGATATCCCGGCACTAATCCGGCATCAATAATATATTTTTCCTGTATTGTGTAATTTACCATTAAGGGGATATCAATGTAATGCAGTGTTAATGAATAAATTTCAGGATCAGCCTCGGTTGTTTTTTTTCTGGCTCCTTTGGCATTATACTTTATTTCCATCTGTGCGCCCCAGGCATCACTGAATTTTGTATTCACAAATGCACCTCCCTGCAGTCCCACTTTATCAAATCCCGCATATGTGTCGCCGTCAACCTGGCTGGCACTTAACCCCAGAAGCACCCCGCCGTTAAACCGCTGTGCCGGTAACACTGCAGGGATAATAATAAGAAAAATAATTAAAGCTTTTTTCATATAAATAATATGTAATAGTTTTTTTATCATTTCTTTTTTTTCTCTTTTAAAAGGGATATATTTCAAGCTTATCCTTAAAGCAAATTATAATATTTTTATTTAACCTGCCAGTTATATTTAAGTGATCAAATTGTTTAAATTAATTATAAATAATATTAATTATAATTAATCTATAATTAAAACCGTATATATTAAAACATTTTTTCATAATATTTGTATAATACATTACCATAAATAAAATCTATTATGACCGCTAAAGAAAAGAATAAATATATAAAAGAATTTAAGGAATATAGAAAAGATGTTACTTCTTCACGTGAAAAAGCTGAAAAATTCATGATTGAATCTGGTATTCATAATAAAAACGGGAAGTTGAATAATTCATATAAATAAGTGTGTATTCCAGACGATTAAATTTTGTTTTAGGTTTTCATGGATGTGATATAAACGTTAGGGACAAGGTAGTATTAGAACAAGAATCCCTTAGAGAAAGTGAAAATGATTATGATTGGCTTGGTCATGGAATTTATTTTTGGGAAAACAATTATGACAGAGCTCTTGAATATGCAAAATTCATAAAAAGTAATCCGGAACGATGTACTTCGAAAATAGAAACTCCATCAGTAATAGGTGCAATTATTGATTTGGGGTATTGTCTGGATTTGTTAGATTCAGCATATTTAAAATTAGTAAAAGAGGGATATACACTTTTAGTCGATAATAATAAACTTTATGGGCTTGAGATACCTGAAAATATTTCTCCTATAATAAAAGAAAAGGATTTACTTATAAGAAAATTAGATTGTGCTGTTATTGAGACAATTCATCAGTTTAACAGAAAGTCAGGAAAAACAGAATTTCAAAGTATCAGAGGGGTTTTTATTGAAGGGGAAGAGTTATATCCCAATGCAGGATTTAATGAAAAAAACCATATTCAAATTTGTATTAGAAATCCGAATTGTATAAAAGGATATTTTATACCCAGAAAACTAAATAGTGATTATTGTAATCCATGATTATTTCTCTATAGTAGAAATTTAGTATACAATTTAAGCCACTAAATAAATAGAGAATTTTCAACTTCATATCTTTCCGCACCTAGGCATACTCCTTAACCAACCTGTCTTTCAGTATACCTAATCCCTTGCCTGCTTTTTCTTTAATGAATTTGATGTTGTGATAAGAGGGCGCTGAGATATTGTTCGGATCAACAACATATATGGGGCAGCCCCCGGGCGCATAATCAATAAGTCCGGCAGCAGGATAAACAACAAGTGATGTGCCTACAACAATAAAAATATCGGCCGTACCTGTTATTGCTGCAGCTTCCTCAATGGCAGGCACAGCTTCCCCGAACCATACTATGTGGGGCCTCAGCTGGTGTCCTTTTTCACATTTGTCACCAGGATTTATTTCCTTATAGCCTATATCATAGATCAGCTCAGGATCGCCGGTGCTTCTCACATGTGTAAGCAGTCCGTGCAGATGAAGTACCTTTGTGCTCCCCGCACGTTCATGCAGGTTGTCGACATTTTGTGTTATTATGTGAACATCGAAATATTCTTCAAGCTCCACCAGCGCCGCATGCCCTGCATTGGGCTTTGCGTCTTTTAGCTGTGTGCGCCTTTCATTGTAGAACTTCAGAACAAGCTCCTTATCCCTGTCCCATCCTTCAGGACTTGCCACTTCGGTAACACTGTAAGTTTCCCATAACCCGCCTGTCTCCCTGAAGGTCTTTATCCCGCTTTCGCGGCTTATACCCGAACCGGTCAGAACAACAAGTTTTTTCAT
>CAZBUF010000098.1:0-5372 GCA_964495025.1 uncultured Bacteroidales bacterium
GTCACTTCACTGTTGCTTAAGCCGCTCTTACTGTCAGGATCATATGTGTAATTTTTAAATTCCTTCTGGCTGAATGTGTAACTTATGCCAAGCTGGTTGTGCCCCAGCCATAAATTATCCTGATTGTCTTTTAGGATAGATGTGACAGTGGTCCTGAGCTGGCTGTTCTTATCCCCCTCTTTTTGATGATAGATACTGAAATCATTTATACTTTTGTTATATAATGCGTAACCATCTAAAATACCGGCCATGATATTATTATGCCTGTCCCTGTATATGGTATGGACATGCAGAAAATCTTCAGCTTTGCCGAAGCGTGAAAATCTGTTGTTTTCTTTGTTAAAAAAACTGATCCCCCCTGACCATGTGCCAATCCAGATATTTCCGCTGCTATCCGTGCAAAGAGCACTGATATTATTATCTGACAGGCTGTTCTCATCACCTTGTATATGCTGATAATATATAAAGGTGTCCTTTTCAATATTATACCGTAATAATCCCATATAAGTGCCTATCCATAATTCACCTTCCCTGTCTGCAACAATGGCATTCACATTATTATCAAACTGAAGTCCGCCGGACTTGATCTCCACAGATTTCAAAGTGTTCTTTTTGCAGTTCAGCACGTTCAGTCCGCCCCCGGCAATACCTATCCACAGATTATCATATATATCTTCACTTACAGCTTTTACAATGTTTCCCGTTAATGCATCAGGATATTTTTCTCCCTGCCGGAAATTGATAAAGTTATCCTTCTCCGGATCATATCTGCTCAATCCTCCGCCTGTTGCTATCCACAGGCAGCCATGGTTACAGATATATAAAGCATTTATTACCGAGTTGCAGATGCTTGCCGTGTCATGCCGGTCATGCCTGTAAATCTTAAAGCTGTAGCCGTCAAACCTGTTCAGCCCATCCTGGGTGCCAATCCAGATGAATCCTTTTTCATCCTGCACTATGCCGGTTATATCGCCGTTCGAAAGGCCGTTTTCAACCGTCATGTGCCTGAAGCGAGGATCAGCCTGTGAACATAAAATGCCTGCACTCACGAGCAATATTAACGCTCCTGTCAATATGCTTCTTACCATAAAAGAAATATTCTTACGAATTTTTAGTTTAATGAGGTACTATTAAGTTACTAAATCTTTGCTTCACTCTACTCTTTTTTAAAAGAAAAGTTTGTGCAAAAAGCTTTTTTAACATAAAATATTTCTCCTGCTTGCGGCAATTCATCGAGGCCTGAATGATATAACCGGCATTCAGGTCATAATAGCTGCTATATTTCAGACAGGATGTTTAATATAGCGGCCGGCGCTATGTAAAGAAGAAGTTATTTTTATTAGCGGCTATATAAATATTAATCTTTGATACACCTCACAGATATTGCCCCGTCATTTCCACCGGTATCACCCAGCTTATTTATTCCTGCATAATCATTATCCAGTTCAATGCGATAGGAATTATTTGCGTCAAACAATGTGGATGACCAGAAATTAGCCGTAAGTCCTATGGCATAAAGATTCCAGCCTGCAGGAAGTGCAGTGAATCCGCTCTCATTAGTTGCCCCGGTATTGGGTGATGTCCATAAGCCGTCACCACCTGAAAGAGTGCCTGTTGATTTAAGCTTGCCTCCGGCAACATCTTCACCACCGAGATATACTACCAGTTCGTTAAAGTCTGCCTGGGACGGAATATGCCAGCCTGTAGGGCATGCTCCCTGTGGGGATTCAGTAGTTACATTATTCATCGCAGCACCCCATTCATAAAGCCTGCCGTATGTATCACTTCCGTCAGGATGATCATATACACCGCTAATTGCTGTTCCGCTGGAATAATGAGTACTTTTGAGATTTTCTGCCATCCATATCTGCGAACCAATAACTACCGTATCATATTCATTTCCGTCATAATCGGTCAGTTTATTTGCCTGGGGATCAGTACCGCCGCACATATCATTGGTAATATCTTCCAAAGCCTGATCGCAATCGCTGCCGTCGCAATCGTACCGGGTGCCGTTATACATCAGGTATGCTTCGGTGCAGAGGCTGTCAGTACAGCAAAATGTATAGATCCCGCATGGAGTGCTTGAAGTCTGGCATATGTCATTACTGTTTGTATTATTCTGATAACCAGATAATTCCAGGGTATAAAGCAACTCATCATCATCATCCCTCCCAATAGCTTTAACGATCCCGGTACCCGGAGCCAGATATATCTCAATAGGGTATTCGCCGAATGTGATATCTGATTTCACACAATTTGTGAAATCACCGGCAGGTACAGATATATCGTATTTCTGCGTCAGGTCATCTGAAGAAAGTTCGGCAACCTTACGGGAAATGATAATACTGCCACCTGATAAAGCCGCTATTATTTCCAGTTTTGCGTCTTCGCCATCAATGGTAAGCCGCAAGCGGCAATCCACAGTGGCCGAATAATTCTGGTAAAAATAAAAATTCAGGGCTGTTTCATCTTCGATGATATTCCAGGTGGTTGCAGCGGATGTTGTTTCATATATATCACTGATAAGTATTAGCAGATTTACCTGTCCTGCATCCCAGGAACCATAACCATGAGTTATACTTGTTGATATCAATGCTGAGGGATATTCAATCTTCGGCTGGTAATTGATCCTGCAGTCGGCGGGGAAGGTGACCTTGTAATACCTGCCATCCCCCTTGTTTATCGGGAAATAATCCGCAAGCGTCGGTTCTGATATTATTATGGTGAAACTTTCAGCATCATTTCCCCCATGTCCGTCGCTGACCTGGATGATAGCATTATAATTGCCTTTGGCAATATCTCCGGCCTGAATAACAAGAGTTGCTGTAGCTGTGCCACCTGTCTGGGAAGAACCGGTGATACTCAGAAAACCAGGATTTGTCGCAACACCGAAAGCGAGAGTGTCGCCATCCGCATCAGTTGCAGATAATTCAACATAAACCGTCGCTCCTTCTGCTATTGTCTTGTTGCCTATTGCAGACAGTACAGGTGCATTATTGCCTGATTCATCTTTGTCCTTCTCACATGAAAGGTATATTAATAAGAATAATATAATTGAAAAAAGGATTTTGAATTTCATTTTTATTTGATTTAGATAAGTACGATGACAGATTATATTTTAATTGTGAAAAAGTATAATTCAATAAGATATAACCAATGCCCTGTCAATTTATAAATAAAAAGAATTCCTGTCAATTAATTACACTGAAAATTTAACAGCAATGTTTTTCATTATATGCTTATGAAAAGGCATACTGACCCCTTAAATAGTAAATTAACAAGGGAGCTGTCCCTTTTTTATTACTCCAGCACTATTTTCTTTAAATAAACAATTCCCCTGCCTGAGATCTTCACCATGTAAATACCTGCAGTGTAATAATAAAGGTTTATCTTCTGTTTGTCGTTATTTATTATTGACTGATGTACAACCTCACCGGCACTATTAATAACTTCCATGTTCATTCCTGTAAAGTCAGCGCCGTCAAATGAAATATAAAATTCACCGCGTGCAGGATTGGGGTAGATGCTCCAGTGATCCTCAGTAGTATTTATGATGCCTGATATTTCTGTGATATCATTTACTGCAATGGTTAGTGTTTTATCAAATGTTTTGGAATCATCATCTTCAGCCCTTATATAAATGTGATATTGCATCTGTGTCTCATAATCGGGCGAATGGTTTATTATTAACTCATCTGTGTTAATAGTAAACAGATCATTATCCTCATCATTGAAGCCGTCCCCTTCAGCTAAAGTAAAGGAGTGCCCTCCCAGTTGGTCGTAATCATCGGCAAAGAGGATACCGACATTGGTGCCGGCAGGCATATTTTCATCAATATCATTCGGTGTGACAGATATATCCACTGGCCCATTCATTACAAGCAGCACGGAGTCAGTGTATAAAGTCAGGTTGGGAAAATCAGAGTTTGTCATTTTACAGTGGTAATATCCGGCGTCCGATACATCCAGGTCGCTGATCAATAACAAGGGAGTAGCCGAGCCTGTTGTTATATCGGAATCATCCTTCCACCACTGGTATTCATTATTTATTGCAGTAACTTCATTAACAGCAAGGTCAGTAATATCAAGCTGAAGTTCGTTACCAGTACTTTTATTAATTTTTATGGTGTCGAGTTGTATCTGGTACTGTGGAGAATAAAGGAATGTACTGATAGATATTCCGGTGATTGGTTCCAGGTCAGAGAATGTAAAGTGGTTGCTGAAGATATGTAAATTTGATAAACCCCACAAACTTTTAATCCCTTCCGGAATGGGGCCTGTGAGCTGGTTATTGTTTAATTCAAGACCCTGCAAATTGAAAAAATCGCTAATACCAACCGGGATGGAACCTGTAAGTTGATTGCAGCATAGATTGAGCCATCTTAAACTAACTAAGTCGCCAATCTCAGCAGGGATAGTACCTATAAGATGATTATTATCCAGATGGAGAGACTCCAGATAGCTTAAGTTGCTAAGTTCTGCAGGTATGGATCCTGTGAGCTGGTTATTTTTTATATATAGATATAACAAATTTTCAAGGTTGCCTATATCAGCAGGTATGGCACCTGTAAGCTGATTTTCACTCAAATCGAGAGTCAGTAAATTGCTCATGTTGCCAATCTCAGCTGGAATGGATCCTGTAAGCTGATTATAATTCAGCCAGAGAATTCTTAAATTGCTTAAGTTGCCAACTTCAGCAGGGATAGAACCTGTAAGTTGATTATCATTCAAATGGAGATGCTGCAAATTGCTTAATTCGCCAATCTCAGCAGGTATTGAATCCGTAAGCTGGTTGTAGCCCATATTTAAAGATGTTGCATTACTTAAGTTGCCAATCTCAGGGGGTATGGGATCTGTGAGCTGGTTGCGATAAAGTTCGAGAATTGTTAGATTACTTAAATTTCCAATCTCAGCCGGAATGGGTCCTGTAAGCTGATTATCATGCAGATAAAGAAATTTTAACTTGCTTAAGTTGCCAATCTCTTCAGGAACAGGCCCTGCCAGAGCATTAGAGTTTAGATTAAGATATTGTAACTTACTTATGTTACCAATCTGCGGAGGGAAAACACCTGAAAGATTATTGCTCTCAAGATCTATAGAAGTGACACTATCATTGGTTACGGTAATACCGTACCATGTTGAAACAGGCTGGCCGGGCTGTAGCCAGTTAATATCATGTGTCCAGGCGGCACCATTAGTACTGTCATATAAAGCCACAAGGGCCAGTGAATCACTTTCGGGAACCTGTGCGCTTAAAAGTGATAACATCAAAAACGCAACCAGATAAGAAAGATAAAATCTTTTCATGATTTAGCGTATTATTAAGGATTATTATTAAATAAGATTTGAATATAGATATTTTCTTAAAT
>CAZBUF010000099.1:0-7952 GCA_964495025.1 uncultured Bacteroidales bacterium
GTTATTTTAAACATAGAATACTTAAAGGCCGGACTTTATTTCATAGCACTTGAAAGCAATGAAATAAAAATCGTTGATAAGTTTATTAAGGAGTGATGCAAAGGGGAAAATTAAAAAGGGACAGCGCCCTGAAAAGGGAACTGTCCCTTTTTCTATTTTTTAATTATCTTTTGAATACCAACTAATTGATTATCAAGAAAGATGCGCATTAAGTAGATCCCGTTCACCAGGTTATGTGTTACATGGTTATCCAGCCTTATCTGAGAGAAACCTTCCACAATCTCACCGTAATCTATCCTTGTGGCCTGCCCGAGCAGATTTGTCAGTTCAATGCTCAGATATGACGACTGCTTAATTGATATGGAAAGGATAAGGACGTCTGCAAACGGATTGGGGAATATGTTAAATTTATAGAAACCCGTATCAAAGAAATCAGGCAGTGAGTTGTATATGACCACCGGGTAATAAATATCGTCGATATTATCATCGATCCATGCAAGGCGTTCACCAAGCCAGTTTTTTATATTCAGGATCTCTTCTTCGTATGTTTGCGATACATAGTTTGGAAAAAACAGGTATTCATCGATTACGGGCCACACATAGTAGTTGCGTTCCCTTGGTTCCTCGATATATGAAACAAGTGAATCAATATAGCTAAACAGAGAATCGGTATGCAGTATACCCTGCCTTAGATCGTGCCAGCGATCCTCGAATAACTGTGCAAAATCCTCGTCCTGTAGTAAGCGTGTGATATTAAGAGTTGTATTATATTCAAACTGCCAGTTATGTGTCAGGTTAGCCCCCTGGAAAATACTATTCCCGAATGCCAGGTCATAATCCCATAACGGGCCCATCTTTAGCCTGTTATCTTTATCCTCACGATCTTTATAAAAGTATGTGCTGTATAAATACCCGTCAGCATTTTTTGTCAGTTCGGTCATTATCATATAATCAACCATAGCTGAGTCATACATATACTTTCTGAAGCCGTTATCGGGATCCATGAAATTATCACTGAACATAACTGCGTCGCAATCCTGAACATATGATAATATATAGTCTGTTTGCTGGGGCTTGATCTTATCCGGTTTAGGATAGACTATCTGGAGGTAGTCTTCCCCGGATTCCTGCTTATCAAAGCGTAAAATATATCCACCTGTTACTTCAGGAGCGTATAACTCATCTTCTGTAAGCTTTGCAATATCAATCCTGTCATCACTACGTTTAATTGTTTCACTTAAGCGGTACAGGCCATGGCATTCACCATTATAGATCAATTCGCAAAAACGGCTGCGTGGCTGGTAACTGCCTAACCTTGCTCCAAGATCCATAACCATTTTATTTCTGAACTGCGCCTTATCATGAAAAGGGCCGAATAATATCCAGTCGTTGTCCGCAGGCATATCAAGCATTACAACATTAGAGTCAATTTCTTCCGGGTCAATAGTCTCAAATCTGTAGGATCGTTTTGCAAATTCACCCGATGATTGTCCCCTGATCTCAATCGAAATATCTCCTTCATAAACATTGAATGGATCAGTAGGATAATTATAATTACCGGGGCCATTGTCAATAACCCCCATGAAGGCTTTTGTCCGTATTTTTTTATGAGGAATGCCAAATTCATCGGTTTCAATTACCACCAAAGGAAAGCTGCTGGAATCAAGCACGCATTTTCTCTTATATCTTGATTGATTTGACCAAAGTGCATAATCCCTGTTTGTGACATTATAAAAGTGTAAATCAAAATAAAGGTCCGATCCGCCAATAGTATCATTCAGCACATGTATGGCAAGAGTATTTTCTCCTTCAACCAAAGTAGTGTCTATTATTGAACTGTCAAAGAAATAACCCAGTACAGGGTATTGCGTTGTATCCTGTTCATGTGATCGCTCTGTAATATCATTATATGCAGGTTTTTCAACTGAATCATCTATGTTTACACGTAGAACCTCTTTCCCATTTATGTAAGCAATATATCCGTCATCAAAGTCAGCAAACAGATTGATCTTTTTAAAATCATTCATATCATTAACATCAAACTTATATCTAAGGTAGAGTGAGGTTGTTCCCGGATCGATAGTAACATCCGGATAAGCGCTAATATACCCGTAACCTATTCTGCCTGTATCCTGAACCCAGGAAGAATCATCATAATCCGGTAAATACCAGTTTGTGTCAGGTTCCTCTGTGGCACAATAATATTTCAGGGGATCGTCAATGTTTATTATATAGAGAGCCTGAGAAAAGGAAAGTTCTAAAGTAAGCGCTGAAAAAGCAAGAATTGTCAGGGTTAATAATTTTTTCATTTTCCTGTGAGATTTCAAGTTATTATATAATGCAATTTATAAAGAACAATACTTACCGGTAGTTATTATAATGGCATTTATTATATTGAATTTGCACACAAATATAGCAATAAGGTAGTAACAGGCATCAGGGAACGCAGAAAAACAGGCAAAGCATAAATGAAAATAATCTAATAATGTCCCGACCTGTTCTCTTCCATCATTATATCTTCAAGCTGTTTTTTCTTCTTTTCTTCCCTGGCCAGTTCATTAAGTGTTTCAACAAAAACTGAGTGTGGATAAGGATTAGTATCCAGAAGGGCCTGTATCTTGTCGGGCAATGATTTGCCATCTTCAACGGTCAGCTTCCTTTTTACTATTGATGCAAGCGCAATATCTTCCTCCTTCATTGAAATATGGGGTATCCTGATCCATCCTGTGATCTTTTTTTTCTCCCCGGTAATTTTATACCAGCTATCTTTTTCTTCGGTTACTGCCACTATATCCATAGGTGATATTTCCCGGCCGCTTATAGTCAGTAGATCGGGACGTTTATAAACGGGTACGCTGCTTGTCACCACGCCTGTCTTTGCATCAATTACCAGCCCGAAATCTGCCGCCCATCCTGTTGAACCATCTGTCAGCTCAATTTGCAGGTATTTCTGGTTTTTATATGCTGAATCGATAGCAAAGGTGTTAAGGTAATAAAAAGATTCACCCAGATTCAGGGTCGATAGTGGTTTGGATTTCCGGGATGGCTCACTACGGATAGCTATCCCATCCCAGATACAAACAGAGAGGGTTTTATTATCTCTGAAGGATTCTGTATTTTCCGGATCCTTTTGTTTACCTGATTTATCAGAATGGCATGATACAATTAATATAAATATAAAAAGACCAATAAATCTTACTTTTTTACTTTCTATTTTCATGGTATGGTATATTTATTAAGATAAATTGTAACTCTGACTTTAAATTGTTTTTATATGATATTTATCTGACCTGATCAAAATCAATTATTGCTTTCATAACACCATCTTCATAATTACTGACCATATTAAATGCCTTTTCAGCATCTTCATATTTAAAATGATGCGTTATCATCGGTGCAACATCTATGTTATCTGCTATAAGTTCCAGCGCGGTTTTTGTGCAATCAACCTGTCTCCTTATATTTTGTATTACGATTTCCTTACGCCGGGTTTTGTCAACGCTGAATGACCAGCGATCAAATTCGGGAATACCTACGATCACTAATTTTCCCCCGGGCTTCAGCAAATCAATTGCCTGATCTATCGCCTCCTGTTGTCCGCAACACTCAAAGACCATATCTAATTGTAATGGTTCCCTGGCAAGGATCTCACTCACAATATCCGTCCTGTCAGGATTGCCGGTCCAGAGTGCTCCGGATTTACGGGCAATGGACAGCCTCTCATCAATTTTGTCAGTTATGTATATATCTTTAATATTGAAATATACGGCTGACAGTAAAACACTCATTCCAATCGGCCCGAATCCTAGAATTCCAATCTTTTTGTTTCCGGCGTGCCCTGATTTTATTAACGAATAAATTCCAATTGCCAGCGGCTCGGAAACAACGGCCTGATCAAAATTAAGGTTGTCAGGTATATGATAACATGAAGTATCGGGAATAACTATATATTCTGATAAACAACCTTCAGCCTGGCCCGGGCATCCTAAGAATTTGAGATTTTTACAGGTATGATGACGGCCGGATAAACACTGGTCACATTTCCGGCAAGGCATCGCAGGATCAATTGCCACACGGTCACCGGGTTTAAAATCAGTAACTCCTTTACCGGCCTGCTGAATTATTCCTGCTGCTTCATGGCCAACAGAAAAAGGATACTGAACAACCTGATCTCCTATTCTGCCGGATTTGAAATAATGAATATCACTGCCACATATTCCAACCCTTGTAATTTTTATTAATACATCGTTAGTTTCTTTAATTTTGGGTACAGGCATTTCTACAAGTTGCATCTGCCTAATACCTGTTAACCTTATTGACTTCATTAATTACCGTTATAAAAAGTAATTTACAGGCTGAAAGTTATTGACATTGGCAAATATACTAATGTCAGTGTTATATCTGGATAAAAAAATAGTTATCTTTAATATCAAATCATCATTTGCAGTAATTCTCAATAGTATAATTATAAATTTAAACGGATGAAAAAAAAATTGATAATAGGTATAATAATACTGATAGTGCTTTCTGCTTTAGTATTATTCTTATCCAAAAACAAATTTGCCTCAAATTTCAATGAGAAGGGCAGGAGACTACTTGAACAGGAGGAATATGATGAGGCTATGGTATATTTTCAGAGAGCTTTTAAATGGGATAAAACCAATGCAAACGCCTGCCTGAACATTGGTAAAGTCCTTTATCATTCATTGGACATGGATCAGGCGTATGATTATTTTGACAAGGCCGGCAAATTGGACACTCTGATGGCTGATGCCGGGTTTTACAGTGGCCTTGTCAGGTTAAAGCAAAATAAGTTTCAGGAATCGATAGATATTTTTACCTCAGCCCTTCTGCTTGATTCCACATACTCACAAGCTTATTATCAAAGAGGGATAGCCAGGGCAAATCTGGGGGATTTTGTGGGTTCTGTTGAAGATTACAGGAAAGCTACCGAATATGATAAGGGTAATATCGAGATATATCTGAAAAGTATTGAGGCAAAATCAGCCCTTGAAGATTACAGGGGTGCTATCAGGGATTATGACAAAATTCTGGGTATGGATAAACAAAATGCCAAAGCATATTATAACCGTGGGTTCCTGAAATTACATCTTTCAGACTATCATGGGGCGATAAAGGACTTTGATCAGACACTGAATATTAACGGCGAAAATATTGAAGCTATTTACCACAGGGGCATTTGCTATGCAAATATATCAGATTATAAATCATCCATTAATGATCTTACAAAATCTATTAAAGCCGATTATAAATTAAAAAAATCATATTATAACAGGGCATTATCGTATATTCATAATAATCAATTCAAACAGGCAGGATCAGACCTTGAAAAGTACATCGAACTGGATAAAGGAAATGCGCAGGCATATTTCTTGCTGGGAGTTTCATTTTCAATGGGACAGGATTTTATGTCTTCAGTCAATTACTATAACAAAGCTATTGAAATAGACCCCGGCCGCTATGAATATTATTTTAACCGGGGACTGTCAAATGGCAACTTAAAGAATCACGCAGAAGCTATAAAAGATTATAACAGATGTATTGAATTAAAAACAGATTATCCTGAAGCATATTACAGCAGAGGTATCTCCAGAATTAACCTTAATGACTATGCCGGAGGCTGTGAGGATCTTAAGAAGGCAAATGATATGGGTTATACTCAGGCTGTAAAATATATTAATATGTATTGTAAGAGGTATTTGCAGCAATGAGATTATTATTTGTGATACAGCCTAATATCTGTTCAGCCATCTGTATCTTCTTGCACTGTCACCAAATTTCACTGCAAACATAATTTCATGTGAGCCTATACTGTATTTGGCAATACTACTTAATGTATAATCGAAAGCATACCCGAAATAAAATTTATCGACCCTGGCACCACCAATGAAAATTATTGAAGCTCCTGTACCTTCAACAGCTTCTTCCCTGATGTTTCTTCCCCCGCCTGTCCTGTATGATATTCCTGCCCAGTAGTCTTCTTTTATATAAAACTTAAGGCTCATATCCACCTGTGCTATTAATGACTCTGTTGCCTTAAGCAGGAATGAAGGCTCAGCAAATAAAAAATCAATCATATCAAACCTGTATCCTGCCATAAAATAATAATGGCGAATCATTTTAAACCCTGCACCTTCGCTGCCACTGAGCTTAAGAGTACTTTCAAATAACTGCATTGCTGAAAATCCGGCATATATATGCCTGTCAGTATAATAAATACCAAAATTAGCGTCAGGGATCAGTGCTGATTTTTTCGTTACCAGCAATAGTTTGTCATTTGGGTCATAAGTTCTTATTTTATCCTCATCTATGCTAAACTGGAAACCGGTCAATGACAAGCCAAATGAAAGCTGGTAGGTGCTAAAAGTAATGTGATATGCATAAGTGCCCTGGATTCCGGTACGGTTAAAAACTCCATTTCTGTCAGTGAAAAAATATGTTCCCACACCAACTTTTCCGCTTCTGGACATTATTCTCTTGCGTCTTCTTATTGAAGCGGAATGTGAAATAAAACTATTCTTAAGAAGCCTTGTTTGCCCGCTTAATGCATAAGTTGCAGGTGCATCCTTGAGCCCCAGCCATTGTTCCCTTGCAGTAATATTAATGGCAGTATATCCTTCGTGGCCTACAACAGCCGGATTAATTAAAAAGCCATTCATCATATACTGACTGTATACAGGCAATTGCTGAGCTTTCAGGTATGCAGCAGATAATAAAAATAACAATATAAAAAATGATCTTACCATCAGCTATGCGTTAAGCTGTTATAATTAATAATAACTTCCTAAGTTAAGAAAAAAGTGTTTCATGTGAACATAGAAAATTGTTAGTAATCAGAACTCAGGTTCAACTTATTAACAATTTATAGATAAATAAATAAATTTTTTCTTTGAATATTCAAAAGAAAACTAGTTAGTTATCAACAAAATTACATTAAGGGGTTTGAAATTGCTTTTAACAACCACAGGTGAGTATATTGATTATCAATAATATATAAATGACTTTTATATATTTTATCTTATAATCTGAAATATAGAATCATACTATATGATCTTAGATCAATAATAGAACGGTCAATTATTATGTGATTATATATTATCTGAAAAAATAATTTATATATTCTACAATGATTTATTTAATAATATTAATTGTTCCTACCAAAGGTTCCACATTAAAATAATTAAGGTCAATAACATAATAGTACGAACCCATAGGCATTTCTTTTCCTGACTGTGATCTGCCGTCCCATGCGTTTTCAGGATCCGGTTTTTCCGAATGGTATACCAATCTTCCCCATCGGTCAAATATCTCAATCACGGCATCGGGGAACAGTTCAATATGGTCAATTGCCCATACATCATTTTCTCCGTCATTATTCGGTGTTATTGTATTTGCTATTTCAGCAAAGAACAGGTCGGCATCACAGGCAACAATAACTATTGTATCTGCTGACGAACATTCGTTATCGTCAGTGACCCTCACGGATATTGTATCAGCGAGTTTGCCTGTCGGGCCAACGGTAATGGAGTTCATGACAGAACCTGTTGACCACTGGCACAGGTTAAATGAGCCTGCATCAAGTTCCAGTTCCTGGTTTCCGCATAATGATGTATCCTTGCCGATTGATACAACGGGCAAGGGATTAACAACCAGGACCGCCGAGTCATAGTCAAAACATTCATCGGCACCTGTAACTTTTACCCATACAATGCCTGTATTTGTTTCAGAATAATAGGTTTCAGTGCTACCGTCATGCCACAGATATTCCAGGGATGCAGTATATCCGGTCTCTGCATCAAAGGTGTATGTTTGCCCTTCACATATCTCGATCTCATCACCGATATCAACTTCCGGTGCGCGGACATCAATATATGCTTCGACAGGGTCGCCGATACAACCGAATGCGGTTATCTCTACTACCTGCAATCTGT
>CAZBUF010000100.1:0-4694 GCA_964495025.1 uncultured Bacteroidales bacterium
TCCTATTATACAGGAAATAGTTCAGATGAATGCCTGCAGAATAACCGGGACGTTTGTTTATTTCCCATTCATGATAATCTTCAGATATTGTCAGTTTTTCTATATTGTTATCTATGATTGAACCCTGGCCCGCCATCAGAAATCCGTTTACTGAAAATCCTTTTCTGCCAAGTTTTTCAATGCCTGTAAATACAGCAGGTTTTTCATGGTCATCCTGCATGTAATAATTTATATCGCCTCTGTCAATACTTTCAATCTTAAAATTGCCATATGTATTTCCCATACTTTGAAAATTAATTTTAAAAATCAGTTCCTGTGAGGTGCTGAACATATTTTTTTTCTGATATAAACCGGAAAAAAACTTTGTTGCATATATGTTAGTGTAATATTTATCTCCGTCAAGTGGGATGACACTTCCGAACTCAGCTGAATCAAGATTTATGGCAAGATTTTTAATGCCTTCCGGGTACGATGACCGGAATTTTTCAATATATTCATCTACGGTCAGCAGATTTTTGTCAGGTTCAGGTTGCAGATCATTAAACACTTTGTTGTCAGCACCGGAGAATATGTTCTTAAATGATTCTATATAAAATACTTTTTCCTCATCCGGCTCATCGGGATTACCGATCAATGAAAGGCTTCTGGTATAATCTTTAAGAAGGTTACCTGTAAACAGGTTGATCTTTTCCTTTTCATCCTGAGGAATCGCTTTGCTTTTCATCTCATGAGATGCTTTTATTTGATCGATATGAAACGAGGATTCAATATTTCGTATCCCCACAATTTTGAAGTTTTCAGGGATCCTGGATTTTTTTAAAAATGCTACACGAAAAACCAGTTCTTCTGTATTTGTGTTTAATGTATTGTTAAGGTAGTTGCCCCTGATTGTTTTATCGGCAAGCAAATCAATGGAATAAACGTTCTCTCCGTATGATTTTATTTCACTACCCCTGCTTTGGCCGGGATCCAGGTTAACTTTCATCCCGTCAGGGTACCACAGTATAAGATTTGACACATAAGTTTCAATCTCATAATATTCACTTAGCTGGTGTGATGGATCCAGATCGTTATATACCAGCACTTTACGACTAAGGAACAAATCGATGATATTTTCGGCGCAGCTTTCTGCTTCTTTAACATCAGTATTTTGAAGTTCTGCAATACGATTAATATTCTGTTGATACGTTTCAATTAATTTTATTGCCTCTGTATTTACAATAGAAATTTCTTTTTTTGATAATTGAGAATATAAGGATGCAGTAAAATAAATATTAACAGATATTATAAGAAATATTAGCCTGAAATAACTTTGCATCTCAATTAATTTTGTTTGTTTATCAGAATTTTCCTTGTGATCTTCCTGTCACTGAAGCGTATCTCAATAAAATATATTCCTGAATTATAATCAGAAAAGTCAAATTCTTTAATAAACGGGTAATTATCCTTTACAAGCTGTTCCTGCATTATGATTTTACCAAATGAATTCATTACAGTGATACCGAATTCATCACTTATATCGTTATTTATTCTTATCATAACCCTGTCAGATGCTGGCACAGGAAATATCTGAGCTTCTTCCGATCCGGTATAGCCATCAGGTATTGTTATTCTCTCAGTGGAAAAATAACAGATATTATCATTGCTGATCTCAACATAATATTCACCGGTATTCTGATTAGCAACATAAAGAAATGTATTAGCCCCTTCAATTATACTTTCATTAAAATACCACCTGTAATACAATGCAGAATCGTTACTGCAGGCCATGTACCATACATTAGGCCCGAAAACGTATAATTCCGGATTCTCCAGGAACTCCTGGCATATTGTGATCACCTGATGTGTTGAATCAATGCATTCGTTTGAGCTTGTAACTTTCAGCTGAACCGAATAATCACCTGATGACATATAAACATGCTGTGGCGCATTTTTGCCGGAGTAGAAAATACTGTCGCCATAATCCCAGAGCCATTCTGATACAACAAGCCCTGCAGTGTCGGATGTGTTTTCAAAGCTGATCACATCACCTGCTGAAGTGATATAATCATAAGTGAACCCGGCCGCAGGAAGCGGCTTCACAATAGCCGCTTTTACCAGGCTGAATTCTTCGGTTCCGGTGTTCAGCGTAAGTGTAACATCGAAAGTATCAGGCGTCAAATATGTATGCACCGGATTTTCCTGGTCAGATGTCCCGCCGTCTCCGAAATCCCATCCATAGCTTGTTACAGTATCTGTCATTAAGGAACTATGGTTAGTGAATGTTGTCTTGTTTCCAAGGCATACGGTATCCGAAATAAAATCCATTTGTACTTTACTAATGTTAAAAGTCTGTTGGTTTGCCCAGTTGCCTCCTTTATAGCTCTGATCAACAGCCTGCACGCTCCAGTAATACGTGCCTTCGGGCAAGCCTTTAATGATCCATGATCTGTTGAGCCCTACATTACCCTGCGTCTGGATCATTCTGAACCCGTTACCGGGAAGTGACAAGGGAGAAATGATATCAAAACCACCACTGGTAGTACCGATTCTAAGATTATAGGTTAATCCCTGCGATGAATTATCATCATCTGCAGCAGCCCAGTTAAGTATCATATCAAATTCCTTTTGTGTTGAACCAAGGCTGGAGGGAGCATCAGGAGAAAAGTTCTCAATATTCAGGTTATTCCGGAATAAAGTTGTATAAGCCACTGTTGAGTACACACCGGAGATCAGAATATCAAGGTCATCATCACCATCAAAATCGGAAAAAGATGATGTAAAACCATAATTTTTAAGGTAAACCTGCTCAGTAAACTCAGTGCCATTTATGTTGTCATATAATATAGTATTTTTTGATAATCCGTATCCTGAAATCAATATATCGTAATAACCGTTATTGTTATAATCGCCTAATTCCAGTGAGCCATCACCAAAAGCAGTTAGTTGTGTGAATTTATCGAAATTCATTTCGTTGTTATAAAAAATATTACACCAGCCATTACCGTAATTATCAATACCATGAATTACCAGGTCAATGCTGTCATTTTTTTTAATATCTGCAAACCTTATCTCCCCGAACATTGATATTTCCTTCACTGATTGAAAAGAATAATCCCCATTGTTTACTAATATTTTTGTTAAAGGCGAGTTGTCACTTGATTTATGGCCGGAAACTACCAGGTCGATATCATTATCATTATCAATATCATAAGCACCTGCTTTTTTTATTGTCATTCCGGAAACGCTAAACGGGAGGCTATCAAGGCTCAGCGGGAGATTGTTCCTGAGAATATATGATTTTCCCTTACCGGATGTATCACTGCCTGAAATAAAAATATCCTGTTTACCATCATTATCGAAATCTGCACATAATACGGTGCCTCCTGCATATCCCTCCAGATGATCGGTTAACAGGGTAAATTCATTATTATTACCGAGGTAAACAGCAGTTTTGCGGATAGTGATATTTTCGTTGCCTGTTAAAATAAAATCAGGGATATTATCATTATTAAGGTCAGTAAAACAACCTGCTCCACTTTTGTATTCAGCAAAGTGTGAAGCAGTTTCTGTCAGAGTATCATTTATATTCATATAATATTGCATGGGACAATCAGAAAGATTGCTGATAAGCAGCAGATCATAATCCTCATCGCTGTCAGCATCTGCCCATAACTGGCTGTATCCTGTCCATTCACACGAGTCCAGATCAGTATGCATACTAAATGTGCCGGCATGAACTGTAAAGGTGTGGACGGCGGAAAAAGAAGAAGCTACCCTTGACTGGTCAACCGACTGGATGCTCCAGTAATATGTGCCGGTTGATAAATCATTTATAATCAGAAAAGTGTCAGTAATAAAATTGTCGTCAGGAAGATAGATTTTCCCTGAGGAGTCTGAAGAAGCTGATCGAACATCAAATCCACCGGGAGTAGTCCCGATACGAATGTTATATTTGAGCGATTTCCGGGGTGTTATATCATCAGTAGCCCCGCTCCAGTATAACTTCACTCCGCCAACAGTAGTGCGGGCATAACAGCTATCCGGGGGTGAAGGCTTACTATTTGTTATGGCAATGTTATTTTCAAGTATTGTGCCACCCTGAAATATGTCGAGGTCATTGTCATTATCATAATCCAGAAGTCGTGCCATTCCGTATGAAGATATAAATAACATTGAATCATAACTAAAAGTATTGCTCAGATAAACCCATGTTTTATAAATGTCAGGTGCATACTCCCCTGTTGTTATTACAATATCAAGCTTGCCGTCAAGATTTATATCCCCTGCGTCACAATTTACTTCGGTATCAGAATGAAAATCATATGGGAAATGAATAAATATACCTCCAATATTTAGATACAGTTCAGCCTGGCTTCCCAGAGGTTCCCCGAAAATGAAAAAATCCAGGTTACCGTTATTGTTGAAATCCTCGCATATAATCCCTCCATAGCGAACCCCCGGCATCTGAATACTGTAATCAACTGAAAAATTCTTATTTAGTTGGTTTTTAGCTAAAAAAGAGGTTGAATTTCCAAAACCATCTATACCTGTAATCAGCATATCATTATAACTGTCATGGTTAAAATCCACTACATCAATACTGCCATTATAAACCGGGGTTATATCCTGTTCTAATAAACTTATGGCGGCATTCTCAACCTCATAAAGCTTTGAGAATATAGAAGAAGAACCTAATAAAGAAAAATAGCCAT
>CAZBUF010000101.1:0-2784 GCA_964495025.1 uncultured Bacteroidales bacterium
GGGTATATTGCACCTGGACTTTAAACTCAGCAAAGATGGCGAACAAATAGGACTGATAGGATACAACGGCATTGATATTATTGATTCCGTAACATACGGGGAACAATACTCAAACTCATCCGTAAGCAGGTATCCCGATGGAAATGACACATGGATTTATCCACCACCCACTCCGGGAAGCACTAATACTCTGCCTGTAATTTCAGGTCTGTATATCAACGAATTCTCAGCAAGCAATACAAATATTATTACTGACGAAAATGGAGAATATGACGACTGGATAGAGATTTACAATTCAACAGATGATCCAATAGATATAGGAGGGTTGTTTATAACTGACATCCTTGCTAATCCGACCAAGGACAGGATACCTTCTACTGAACCTGACTCAACAACTATACCTCCACATGGGTATCTTATCCTGTGGGCCGATAACCAGGAAGAACAGGGCGTGCTGCATCTCGACTTCAGCCTTGGAAGAACCGGCGAACAAATCGGGCTTGCGGGATATGACGGAACAACCTTTATTGACTCATTAACATATGACGAACAATACTTAAACTCATCACTCAGCAGGTACCCTGACGGAAATAATTCATGGATTTATGCCCTGCCCACTCCGGGAAGCACTAACACTTTGCCTATAACTTCAGGCTTATACATCAACGAGTTCTCTGCAAGTAATACAAATATCATTACTGACGAGCATGGAGAATATGATGACTGGATTGAAATTTATAATTCAACAGATGAACCTGTAAATATCCTGGGATTGTTTATAACTGACAGCCTCGATAATCCGACTAAATACAGAATACCTGTTTCATCCCCCGAATTAACAGCTTTACCTCCACACGGTCACTTAGTACTCTGGGCTGATAACCAGGAAGAACAAGGTGTGTTACATCTTGACTTTAACCTTGGAAGAAATGGCGAACAAATAGGACTGGTAGGATATAACGGAACAGACTATATCGATTCATTAACTTATGGGGAGCAATATACAAACTCGTCCATAAGCAGGTATCCTGATGGAGAAGATACATGGGCTTATCCACCCCCCACTCCGGGAAGCACTAACACTTTGCCTGTAATTTCAGGCTTATACATTAACGAGTTCTCTGCAAGCAATTCAAATATCATTGCTGATGAGAATGGAGAATATGATGACTGGATTGAAATTTATAATTCAACAGGCGAGCCTGTAGACATCGGAGGACTATTTATAACTGATAGCCTCGATTACGCTACTAAGTACAGAATACCTGCCACATACCCTGATTCAACTACTATACCTCCATACGGGTATTTAATCCTATGGGCTGACAACCAGGAAGAACAGGGAGTGTTGCACCTTGACTTTAACCTCGGAAGAAATGGAGAACAAATAGGACTGGCAGGATATAACAGAACAGACTATATTGATTCAATTACATATGGTGTACAGGACATAAATTCATCATCAAGCAGGTATCCTGATGGAAATGAAGCATGGATATATACACAGCCAACACCGGGAAACACTAACATGTTGCCTGTTGTTTCAGGTTTATATATCAATGAGTTCTCTGCAAGCAATACAGATATCATTGCTGATGAGCACGGAGAATATGCTGACTGGATCGAGATTTACAATTCAACAAGCGAACCTGTGAATATAGGAGGCCTGTTTATGACAGACAGCCTTGGTGACCCGGCCAAACACAGGATAGCTGTCACATCCCCCGATTCAACCATCATACCTCCATACGGCTATCTGGTATTATGGGCCGATGACGATGAACAGCAGGGAGTTTTGCACCTCGGATTTAATCTTGCAAGGTCCGGTGAACAAATTGGTCTAGTATCATTCAACGGCACAGATTTCATTGACTCATTAACATATAGTGAACAAAATGTGAACTCTTCATCAGGCAGGTATCCTGATGGAAATGATATATGGATCAATTCATATTCAACACCCGGCAGCACTAACAGTTTACCTGTTATCCTGAGTTATTCGATCGAGGGAACAAACGACCTTAAGTTTACTCTGGAGAATATGCCCGGTTATCCTGCTTATAATGTGTACCGCGATAATATTGCATACTTTACACCTGACAGAGCAGTCGGAACAAACAGAATTGCAGCCGGCATTACTGACGAGGACCCGGGTGAAGATGGTGTACAATGGACAGATAATAACGTTGTGGGAAATGCAAACACGAACTATTTCTATATTTTCACTGCCGTAGGAGGCAGTGAAAGTGCAAATTCACCAACAATAGGTGAATTCGATTTTAACCTGATAACAACACCAACAACAGACTTTAATGAAATTGCTCTGGCTCTGGCTATTGAAGGTGTAACAAATGCTGATGAGCTGCTTCAGGCTATACCCGCATGCAACTCAGTGGCAAAATGGAACGCAGAGATGCAGGGATATGAACAGTATATTCCTGGTATTCCTCCTACCAACTTCCCGGTAGAAGCAGGTTATCCCTATTATGTTAATGTAACTGATAATACTGTATTCACCCTGCTGGGAGAAATCGCCGAACCTCAGTTCAACCTTGTCACTACGCCAACAACCGACTTTAACGAAGTGATGCTTACACTGGATAAGCCGGATATAACACTGGCATCAGAACTGATGACAGATATACCAGGCTGTAACAGCATTGCACTGTGGAATGCTGGTTACCAGGGATATGAACAATACATTCCTGCTATACCTTCAACAAACTTTAGTGTAAGAGCAGGATATCCATATTATGTTAATGTAACCTCAGATATACAATGGCC
>CAZBUF010000102.1:0-2822 GCA_964495025.1 uncultured Bacteroidales bacterium
CAATATTCAATGTCTGAGTCGTGTATCCTGAAGAATATGGAAGAGGTACTGTAAATATCTGGTCTTTTGTTATCCTGTCGTAGTAAGTAATGTCAATACCAATGCGTCCTTTCAGGAATCTCAGGTCAGCTCCAACTTCAATTTCATTTGTTGTTTCAGGCCTGAGTTTGGGATTCCCGATAAGGTTGGATACCTCGAAACCGTTAACTCCACCTAGAGGCAACAGTAAATCACGCCATGGGCCGTCGATAAAACATGGTACAAATACTGATTTGATCTGATAAGGATCAGCGTCATTTCCTATCTTTCCTACTGATACCCTTAATTTTCCGAAGTAGAGTATGTTTTGAATATCAGGAATAGCATCGGTGATAACAAAGCTTGCATTCGCTCCGTAATATTGAAACGAATTATTATCTATAGGAAGTGTTGAAGACCAGTCATTTCTTGCAGACAATGACAGGTTCAGGAATTCCTTATAACTAAAATCAAACTGTCCGAATGCACCTACAAGTCTTTGTTGTTCAGTATACACTTCTGATGTCGGGTCATTTGATGTATTTGAAACCTCATAGAAGAAAGGAATATCCAGGCCTACAACAGCTGTATGCATTCTCTTAAAGTAATTTTCATTATATGTATGTCCCAGAGTGGCAGACATACTAAAATCCGTAGCAAAAGTTTTGCTGAAAGTTAACATGATGTCACTTGTTGTTTGCCTGTCAACATCCGCTCTTTCTGTAACTTCACCTTCATTGCTTTGTGATCCATCATTAAAACCTTCCGGTTGAGTGATTGCATACCAGAATTTCCTGTTTGCCCTGGCAACATCAGTACCAACACGCCATGTGGCAGATAACCAGTCCACGAACCTGTAAGTAAACTCCACGTTACCATATACACGATCTTCTGAAAATTCACTACCATTCTCATTTATTCCATAGTATGGATTTCCAATTCCCCATGGAGTGAAGTAATTATCGAGATTATTGAATTTATTATTATAATCTTTATGATCAACTATACTCATGTCTCTCGGTATCTGCATCAGGTCATTGTATGTTGAGCTGTTTTGACCTGTGTAAACATAACTGGCATCTTTATTTATATAGTTGATTGATGCGGAACTTGTAAATTTATCGGTTACTTTGGATGAACCTTTAAGTGAGAATGTGTTCCTTTTAAATTTATCGGCATCAGTCGGATAAATACCATCTTCATTAATATTGGAGTATGACAGGTAATAAGTGAATTTATCACTTCCTCCGTCTATTGCCAGACTGTTGTTATATGACATTCCCCTTTCAAAGAAATCAGCAAGGTTGTCTTCCAGTGCAACATAAGGTTTAAGCTGCTGCTGGTTGTCAACGACATTACCCCATAATCTTTCTTCACCGTCAAATTTTGGGCCCCAGCTGCCGTTTTCCCTTAACAGATGCAAACCGTCCCATCCCTGTCCGAAATCATTCTGGAACTGAGGGAGCCTGAGCGGTGAAGTAACTGTAAGGCCGGTATTAATATATACATTGGTCTTACCTCCAGAGGCGGTACCTTTCTTTGTAGTAATCATTATCACGCCGTTTGCAGCACGGGAACCGTACAATGCAGTAGCTGCGGCACCTTTCAGAACACTTATGGTCTCGATATCATCAGGGTTAATATCATTACCCCTGTTACCGAAGTCCATACCACCGTCAAGACTATTTGTACCACTCCATGTGTTGTTTATGGGCGTACCGTCTACAACATATAAGGGCTGATTGTCTTCCCTGAAAGTAGAAACACCCCTGACAATAATTCTTGTTGCTGAGCCGGGAGCACCTGATGATGCAGAAGAAATTTCCACACCGGGTACTTTACCCTGAATAGCATTCATTGCACTGCGGGATCTTGTCCTTGTGATATCTTCACTCTGAACCTGGCTTATTGTATAACCCAGAACCTTCTCAGAGCGCTGTAATCCCAAAGCCGTGACAATAACCTCACCCACTTCATAAGCTTCAGTCTCAAGAACTGCGTTGATAACAGTCTGACCTGCTACATTCAGTTCCTGAGCCTTCATACCTACAGAGCTAATAATAAGAGTAGCATCTGAAGGAACCGTCAAAGAATAGTCACCATCGATATTAGTAGCTGTACCTAAAGTTGTCCCTTTAACAACTACGGAAACACCTGGTAGCGGACTACCATCATCTGAACTTGTGACTTTTCCGGATATCTGTATGTTCTGGGCAAGGATTACTGAAAATCCTGTAAATGCCAGACATACAACAAAAGTTACAATTTTTTTCATAGATAACAATTTAAGGTTTAGAATCGGCTAATAATCAATAATACATAATTACGATAATAGCAATTATAATCGTGAGGCCAAAACTATAAAAAAATCTGAAAAAATAAAATTTAAATTATATTTTTAAGTATTTAATAATTAGATTGATACACTGTATAAATATTAAATACTGATAAATAAATATACTATTGGTTATCTAATTGGTTATAAATATGAATTTTACAAAACAGAAAATAAGAAATTTTATACATTTATCACTGGAAAAATTTTTTTCGTCAAAAGAAACAATTAATTCATCAAAATCTTAATTTCAGCGAATATTTAAGGTATTCAGCAGAAATTCGATTATTTTACTGTCGGGATCGAAATCTCTGACATCATCCAATCCCATTTTATTAACAGCAGTATTAATCAATTCTCTTTCTGACGCAGTATGCATATCCGGACTTATGTAATATTTTCCCGCAGTCAGTAGTGCATTTAACGGTACAAGCCCTACAATTTCGGAGCCTGTAACTTTAATCCCATA
>CAZBUF010000103.1:0-4364 GCA_964495025.1 uncultured Bacteroidales bacterium
ATTATAAGTGTATTATTAAATTCTTTTCCCCGGAAATATAATTAACTACTGATTTATTACTAAATTTGATTGTGATTTTCATACGTGTAAAATTTATTCTCAATTGTCGTATGAACCCCGAAGGGCTCAATGAAATTAAACTTAAAACGATTTTTTTAATCATTCTTTATTGTGAATTTTTGATTAAAAAAAATCATAGACGTTTCACTGACTAAATATTACAAAATGCTATTGCTTAATAATTCAAGGTTTTTAAATATCATTCAACTGGTAATATTACATTCATTTTTTATTACATCATGCAATTCACAAAACAATAAACCTCAGGATATGCAGAATTCATACAGAGAATTGGAAACCAGGGAACCCGTTGTTGCAGGCCAGTTTTATCCTGGACGATCAGATGAGTTAAGTGCAGAGCTTATAAAGCTTTTCTCAGATGCCGAGGACAAAAAATGTAAAGGTGATGTTCTGGCTATAATATCTCCGCATGCAGGGTATGTATTTTCCGGCTCAGTTGCCGCATCAGGTTTTAATCAGATA
This sequence comes from uncultured Bacteroidales bacterium, assembly GCA_964495025.1. Lineage (GTDB taxonomy): Bacteria > Bacteroidota > Bacteroidia > Bacteroidales > UBA10428. The sequence goes on from CAZBUF010000103.1 coordinate 544, forward strand.
AACCCGAAAAAAAAATACAAAAATATATTTGTTATAGGCTCAAGTCACAGAATTTCATTTGACGGTGCATCAATTTATAATAAAGGTAATTATAAAACACCTTTAGGAGTAGTAAATGTAGATCTTAGTGTTGCCAATAACCTTATTAACAAATACGATGTATTCAAATTCAGGATCGACGCACATTCATATGAACATAGCCTCGAAGTACAACTGCCGTTTCTCCAACATATAATAGAAAATGAATTTTCAATTGTACCTGTAGTTATTGCTACCCAGTCTCCAAAAACATGCAAAAAGATCGCCGAAGCACTTGCCCCATATTTTAACTCTGACAACCTGTTTGTTATAAGCACCGATTTTTCTCATTATCCGGAGTACGAAGAGGCATGTAAAGTGGATAAATTAACCGCAGACGCAATTATATCAGGAAAGGCCGATATGCTGCTTTCCACCATTAAAAAGAATGAGGAGATGAATATTTCAAACCTGGCAACAAGTTTATGTGGCTGGACATCTGTTCTGGCGTTAATGTATATTACGGAAAATATCCCTGACATAAAATATGTTCCCGTGGTATATAGAAACTCAGGAGATACACCTTACTACGGTGATAAGTCAAGGGTTGTCGGCTATTATTCAATTGCAGTGACAAAAGAAACAGGGACTGCTCTGAATGAAAGCAGAATGGAAAAAGAAAGCGTCAAAGAAAATGATTTTAGTTTATCAGCGGAAGATAAAGAGATACTGATTGACATTGCACGAAGCACTGTTGAAGATTATGTTAATAACAAAGAAATTCCTGAGATTGACACAAAAGGATTTTCAAAAAATCTGTTTACAAATACGGGGGCTTTTGTGACTCTTCATAAAAACGGAAAGCTGAGAGGCTGCATCGGAAGGTTCGAGCCGGATATTCAATTATATAAAGTAGTTCAGGATATGGCCATATCGGCAGCTTCCAGAGACTACAGGTTCAGTCCGGTGAAACCTGATGAGCTGAAAAATATAGATATTGAAATTTCCGTGCTTACACCTTTGAAAAAGATTGAATCAATTGATGAAATTGTGCCGGGCAGGCACGGCATATATATTAAAAAAGGATACAGCTCAGGAACATTCCTGCCTCAGGTGGCATCACAGACCGGCTGGAGCGTGGAAGAATTTCTCGGGCATTGTTCGAGGGATAAGGCAGGTATTGGCTGGGATGGCTGGAAAGAGGCTGATTTATATACTTATGAGGCATTGATTTTCTCGGAGAAAGAGATGACTCATTGAACAAGACTATAAAATACGTATGATTATATGAATTCCCCGTACCTTTTACTTCCTGTTGGTATACTGCTATTGATTGCATACTTGTTATCACTGATACTTTCCAGGGCTTCAGTTATAAAAAAAGTCACACACCGTAAAATATGGAACGTCCTTTTGCTGGTTGCTTTCTTTGTTACCGCTATACTGGGACTAATACTTGCTATTCAGGTTAATTACAGGATAAAGATTCCTTTTATAAAGCAATTGCTCACTTTGCATGTTGATTTCGGTATTGCAATGACAATGATAGCAGTATTTCATTTTCTATGGCACTGGAATTATTATTTATCCCTCATAAAAAAGAAAACCCGGAAAGAACCTGCTAAAGAAGAATATTCACTTAATGTTGAGCAAAAAGGGGAAGTAAATGAAGAACCCGGGAAAATAAGGTTTGGGGCAGTACTTCCTTTAATAACTCTTGGTTTCACTGCAATTCTTGCACAGATAATACTGCTAAGGGAGTTTCTTCTTATATTCAGCGGGAATGAGCTTATTTGCGGACTTATACTTGCAAACTGGATGGTGCTTACAGGTGCAGGAGCATATCTGGGAAAGGTCAAAAAAAACAAAGGTTATTCCAAAAACTTCATCTTCCATACTTTAATTTTACTTGGACTGATACCAGCGGTTGCGATATTCCTTATGAATAATCTTAAAAATATAATTTTTGAACCGGGAATTGAAATCGGCCTTTTTCAGGTTCTTTACAGTTCATTTCTGTTATTGTTGCCATTTTGTTTAATATCAGGCTTTTTGTTCACATACCTGGCTTCAAAACTGTCCTACGAACTAAGGGCTAACCTCATAGAAAAAGCTTATGCATATGAGTGTGCCGGGAGTATTATCGGCGGTGGACTTTTCAGTTTTCTTATGGTATATTTTATGACTACTTTCCAGGTTTTAGGGGTACTGCTTTTTATAAATGTTATTGTCGCACTTACATTAGCTACCGGATCAAAGCTTACTATATATAAAATTATTATATCGGTTATCTCTCTTTCCTTTCTGGTTTTGTCATTTGCCACAGACATGGACTCACTCTCAAAAAAGGCCCTATTTAAAAACCAGGAGCTTATCTTTCTTAAAGATACGCCATACGGTAACCTGGCAATAACAAAAACCGGAGAACAGAAGAATTTTTATGAAAATAATGTTCTCATGTTTACTTCTGATAATGTAACAGGAAATGAAGAAGCAGTGCATTATGCTATGGTCCAGCATCCCGATCCTCAGAATATATTGTTGATCTCAGGTGGTATTTCAGGGATAACAGATGAGATCTTAAAATATAACATCAGGAAAATTGATTATGTTGAACTTAATCCCTGGATATTCCGACTCGGAAGAGAATATACAAATTCCCTGAAAGATGAACGCATAAATACCATTGATATTGATGCCCGCCTTTTTCTGAAAAAACCATCCGGCAAATATGACGTTGCTCTTATCAATCTCCCTGAACCGTCAACCGCTCAAATAAACAGGTATTATTCGGTAGAATTCTTCAGAGAGCTGAAAAAAAGGCTTAATGAAAATGCCGTTGTCTCACTAAGCCTTCCATCAACCCTGAACTATATCAGTAAAGAAGCAGCAATAATAAACTCGGTGATTTATAAAACATTGAAAAAAGTTTTCAAAGACGTATTAATTGTCCCCGGTGAGAAGAACTTTTTTATTGCCTCTGATCGCAAGCCTGATATTAACATAGTAAAATTGATCAATAAAAAAGGAATAGTGAATATATACGTCAATGAATATTATCTGGATGATATGATATTGCAGCAGAGAAGTGATTATATATTATCAAATATTACTGAAAACGCCAATATCAACAGGGACTTCAGACCTGTTTCATATTTCAACCAGCTTGTATACTGGATAAGCCGGTTTAATATTGATGTGAGGGTCATACTAATTGTTTGTGCGATTTTACTCACGGGACTGATTGTTTTATTTACCCGCCTTGGCTATGCTAACCTGGGAATATTTACCGCCGGTTTCACTGCCTCCTCTAATGAAGTATTATTAATCGTTGCTTTCCAGGTAATATACGGATATGTTTATAATACGCTGGGTATAATAATTACGGTATTTATGGCCGGTTTATCCCTGGGGGCATTAACAAGGAAAAAGCTTTTCCCGCACCCTGCGGCAAATCAATATATTCTTTTACAGTTTTCGCTGGCAATGTTCTCTGTTTTACTGCCATTTGCAATATTATATGCAAACCGGCTTTCAGTTTACCCTGACATTGTTCATATCATCTTTTTCCTGCTGACCCTGATTGTTTCTTTTATCGTAGGACTGTTATTTTCGATGGCTACGCATCTGCAAAAGCAGGGAATAGCATATATATCAGCAAAAGTGTATAGTACCGACCTTATTGGATCTGCCCTGGGTGCTTTACTGGTATCAGTTTTATTAATTCCCCTGGCCGGCATTATTTATTCCTGCATAATTATGGCTGTTCTTAATTTCCTGGCAGCCGGATTTTCATTATCACA
>CAZBUF010000104.1:0-18283 GCA_964495025.1 uncultured Bacteroidales bacterium
AGCAATGAAAGGTGACTATGATCTTTTTGGAGAAGCCCTTAAAATAGCGGATGATCTGCCAAATATAAAGAACACACCGTTAAAAGATGAAGGATATTATGAAGAGAAGAAACGGTATATCAGTAACTTTAAAAAGGCAATATTGCTTATTATTAATAAAGTATCCGGAAAATTTGACAGGCAACTATTATTTGAGCAGGAGATCTTATTTAATATCTCCAATATGATAATGGAATTATATATCTCGGAATCAAATATGCTCAGAGTAGAAAAACTTGAAAGTATCAGGGGAGCTGATGCAGTTGAACTATATAAGGACATTCTTGATGTTAATATATATGACGCAGCAAGTAATATACAAAAATCCGGGCTTGATGCTGTTAATTCATTTGCTGAAGGAGAAGAACTTAACGCCATCACCAATGGATTAATTATATTATCTAAAGTTGCAGGTGTTAACGTAAAAGAAGCACGCAGAAGAATAGCTGATAAACTTATTGACGATAACAGGTATTCATTCTGATAAATATTCCTGTTTAAACTAATGCCCGGGACACTTATCATGGGATTATTCTAACCTGTTTAAACCCTGTTCTTTACAAAAATCAATAATTGGTAAATAATTTCCGGTAGTTAGTCAAAATATAAATATATGTAAGCATTTTATGGTTAATTTTGATATTGATTTTCATCATAATTCTCATTTTCATATGAAAGATCTAATTCAAAAAACCATAACAGTTCTAAAATACAAAGTAAAGACCAATCTTGAATTAATTAACCAGAACCAGTTAATAATTAAGGAGATCCTAAGAGAACCCACTTCTGAAAAAAGAAATGAGGCTTTTGAAAAACATTATGAAATAAATAAAAGCCTTCTTGCAGAAAATAATGATTTCATAAATATTCAACTTACACTTATAAATTTCATGGAAAAGTATAAAAGTTCACCTGTTTTTGGTGAAAAGAAGGTGAAACCAACTTTTAGCACAATTAAAAACGATAAGGAGCTCTTTGATCTCACTATTAACGGTAAAATAGCTTATGATGAGGATCATCCGTTATATAACGATGATTCTTTCTTTGCAAAATTGCTTGATTATTATAAGAGTAATGAAGAATACGAAAAATGTCAGGAATTAATTAACCTAAAATCATCTAATAAGTAACCCCACACTGTTGACTGCAAAAAACCGGGTAAATCTGCCCGGTTTTTTTATGGGAATAATCATGGTTATTTATATATATGGCGAATCTCAATCAGATGAGATCGCATGCTTCCGAAGGCATCCAGTTAGCATCCCTGCCATCCCATTTGATGTTACATCCAATAGGATTAGTCACCGGAACCGATATTGATTTGCCTTCTGCTAATTCACTCAGGGCATGATCAAGATCGTTCACTGTCATCCTGGTTGTATCTCTGGGGTTGTCAACGCCTCTTCCGGTATATACAAGTTCCTTTTTATCATTAAAAACGAAAAAATGTGGTGTTCTCAATGCACCATAGGCCTTAGCGGTTTCCTGCGACTGGTCATAAAGATAGAGCCATGGAAATCTGAATTTGTCCATGCGTTTAACCATATTTTCAAAGCTGTCTTCCTCATATGTGTTTTCACTGTTTGAATTAATTGCAACAAATTTTACTCCCCGGGGAATAAATTTTTCAGCGGTCCGCCTCGTTACTTCATCGGAGCCCGTAACGTAAGGACAATGATTACAGGTGAAGAACACCACCAGGTATTTCCAGCCATCGAAATCTGACAATTTAAATGTCTTCTTGTCTGTAGAGATTAAACTAAAATCAGGAGCCTTGTCTCCAATTTGCAGAGTATATGCCATTGCTTTACTTTTTTAATTTTCTGATTATTTATTCATTTCTGTTTCATTAAACAGGTAAATTTAACTATTGTTTTTATAAATCAATAATCTTAAGGCGCCCGCTGTCAGACAGAATTATTCTTATACTGTGTAATTACATCCATGCTCATGCCCATATTTGAAAAACCTCCGTCATGATAAAGGTTTTGCATTGTTACTTTACGAGTAAGATCTGAAAATAATGTTACACAGTAATTTGCACAATCTTCGGCTGTAGCATTACCCAGGGGCGACATTTTATCTGAAAACTCCAGCAGTGATTCCATCCCTTTCACTCCGCTTCCTGCTGTTGTCATTGTCGGTGACTGTGAAACTGTATTTACCCGCACCTTCCTTTTCTGCCCGTAGATATATCCGAAGCTTCTTGCAATAACTTCAAGCAGGGCTTTTGCATCCCCCATATCATTGTATCCATGCATAGTACGCTGGGCTGCTATATATGACAGCGCAAGAACAGAACCCCATTCGTTTATAACATCCATTTTATAGGCTGTAAGAAGAACCTTATGAAACGACAGAGCTGATATATCAAGAGTCTTAACGAAATAGTCATAATCAAGATCATCATACGGGCGGCCTTTCCTGACGTTTTGCGACATCCCTATGGAATGTAAAATAAAATCAAATTTACCGCCAAAGGCCTCCATAGCCCTGGCATAAAGATTCTCCAGATCCTTTGTGCTGGTAGCATCGGCAGTGATTACTTCTGCATCAAGCCTGGCAGCTATTTCATCAATCCGGCCTAAACGCCTTGCGGCAGGTGTATTGGAGAGTATAATATCAGCCCCCTCATCATGGGCTTTCTCAGCCACTTTCCAGGCAATTGATTTATCGTTTAATACACCAAAAATCAATCCTTTTTTACCATATAGTATTTTCCCAGGCATAATTTAAATTTTTAACAATTAGTAAACTACAATTCATCTGTTTTTGCTGCGGGGATAAAGTCATTTTCAGACAACCCGTTAACAGCATGTGTACAAAACTCTATTCAAATGCTCGTAAAACCTATATACATAACAGGATGATGCCCTTCCTGCTCAGCAATGACTGCTACTTTGTTTGCAAAATCCATAATATGCCTATAATTTAAAACACAAAAATAGATATTTTATTTTGTTCATTAAATAATATAACAATTGGTCCTTATAATTGTTATTATATAATAACATCTTATGTTAAACCACTTATGAACAATAAGAACATTATCATATTATTAATACTTAATATATTTGTCAGCAGCGCATGCTATAACCAAAACGAAAAACCATTGGACAAAGAAGAATTAAAGAAAAAGTTAACATCCCTTCAATTTGAGGTAACTCAGAACAACAGTACAGAGCCGCCTTTTAAAAATGAGTACTGGAATAACAAAAAAGAAGGGATTTACGTGGATATAATATCCGGCGAGCCCTTATTCAGCTCACTTGATAAGTTTGATTCCGGCACAGGATGGCCCTGTTTCAGCCGTTCGTTAAATGACGTAGCGCTTAATGAGAAGCCTGATTACAGCTATGGAATGAGGAGGACGGAAGTAAGAAACAAAAAAAATGATTCACATCTCGGGCATCTTTTCAATGACGGGCCTCAACCAACAGGACTGCGTTATTGTATAAATTCTGCTGCTTTGAAGTTTATTCCCGTTGAAGAACTTGAAAAAGAAGGATACGGAGAATATAAAGAATTATTTTCAAAAAACAGTGACGGTAAAAAACATGAAATATCCGGCCTGGATACAGCAATCTTTGCAGCAGGCTGTTTCTGGGGAGTAGAGGATATTCTCAAGACAGTGGACGGAGTTGTTGAGACAACAGTTGGTTATACAGGGGGTAATATTGAAAACCCCACATATAAAATGGTATGCTCCGGTAACACGGGCCATGCTGAAGCTGTTATGGTAAAATATGATCCCGGAGTTATCTCATACGAGGAATTACTGGATTATTTCTGGCGTTTACATGATCCGACAACATTAAACAGGCAGGGGCCTGATGCAGGGACACAGTACAGATCTGCAATTTTTTATCACAATGAAAATCAAAGAATCTCAGCCGAGGGATCGAAAAAAAGATTTGATCAATCAGGTGTATTTAAGAATAAAGCCACTACACAAATCGTTCCTGCTTCAAATTTCTATGATGCAGAGGAATATCACCAGGATTACTTTGAAAAAACAGGAAACCGCGGCTGCCATATTTTAAGGGATGAATAATTAAACCCCCCGATTTTAATGAAATAATTAAAGATAATCTTATTTTTGTTAATAAGTTTTCTTTTATTATTAACACTCTCACCTGTTTACTTAAATGAAGATTTATAATATTTACAAATTCATTTGCGAAAAGATCTTTCTTAGAAATCTGATTTTAGCTTTTATAATCACATTAATAATCCTCCTGTTGGTCTTTAAATGGCTGAAACTTTATACACGGCACAACAGAGCATTTTCTGTACCTGATTTTTACGGGTTGACAATTGGGGAAGTGGATAAAATCGCTGCCGGAAGAAAGTTGAAATTTGTAGTATTTGATTCTGTATATATTAATGATTTAGTTAAGGGGACAGTTGTCGACCAGCATCCGAAACCGGGATTTAAGGTTAAGAAAAACCGTAAAGTCTTTTTAACAATGAATGCCGTAAACCCTGAAAAAGTAATAATGCCTGACCTTGTAAATCTGACATTACGTCAGGCGCTTGCAAGACTCGAATCTTACGGTCTCAGGACAGGTGCGATGATATATGAACCTGACCTGGCAGTTAATGAAGTGTTGGCCCAGAAATTCAATGGCATTCAAATTAAAAAAGGAGATACAATATTAAAAGGGTCTAAGATAGACCTTGTTATTGGAAAAGGGCTGAGCAACAAAAAAACCTTCGTCCCTTCGGTAATAGGTTATAAATTGCAGGAAGCACAGCTGCTGCTTTCAAGTATGGTACTTAAAATAGGCAAGCCTGATTTCGATTCTTCTGTAGTCAGCAGGGAAGATTCTTTAAATGCAAAAATTTTTAACCAGATACCCGGGTATAATAATAATGAATTTATACCGTTAGGTTCTTCTATAGATGTATGGTTAACTGTTGATTCAGCATTATTTTCTATTTTTGAATTGAAGGATACTACAGATAATGAATAACATAACACAGATTCTTAGGATAAGCTGTTTATTTGTTTTATTAACTTTTGTATGTTTTAAAAGTTATAACCAGGAAGTAATAGGGTTAACCGAGAACAGGATTATCAAACGATATCTTGAAACACACCGGTCCGCAAAGAAAAGCACTGCCAGTTCGGATCCCCTCGCCCTTCCTTTTTTTGATGACTTTTCCACATCAAAGGTTTTGCCTGATCAAAGCCTCTGGGAAGATAAATATGCATTTATAAATTCGGAATATCCGGTCGAACCCATATCAATTGGTGTTGCCACACTCGACGCTATTGATGATTTGGGTAATGTATATGCAACAGATAATGATATCACTCCTTCCGACACATTAACTTCCAGGCCGGTAGATTTGTCGGATTATGAAAGCCCGGGTGAACAGGTAACACTTAGCTTCTGGTATCAGGCCGGGGGCAAAGGAGAAATGCCTGATGTAAAGGATACTTTGCTGCTGGAGTTCTTTTCACCTAAAGACGCTTCATGGACAAACCCTGTATGGAAAGCAGAACAGTGGCCGGCAGATACTTTTTTACAGGAAATTATATCTATACATGACAGCTTATATCAAAATGGTTTCAGGTTCCGGTTCAGAAATTATACAAGCATGTCCGAAGAAAATTTCAATCAGGGTAAAGGAGCCCTTAGTAATGTCGATCAATGGCATCTGGACTATATTCAACTTGACAGTCGCCCTGCCGCGGAACATGCAAAGATAAATGATGTAGCCTTTATTACACCTCTCAGATCTACACTCAAATATTACGAATCGGTCCCATGGACACATATTGACAATGTTATAACTGATGAGCGGCTGGATACTATCCCGATTTTTCTGAGAAACTCTTTCGAACGTTCAGGCCCTCCAAATGATTCAACAACTGTTGTCCGTCAATACTATATTAAAGATCTGCATAAGGATGAATATTTTAAAGAACCGTATCCTGTAAATGGAATTACAGAGCAATTTCTTAACAATTCAATTATCGACCGTGGTGACAGGTTTAAACCTTACTATAACCATACTGATGAAGATTTTGGCTGGTATGAGGTTGCAGCATATCTTTTAAACACTAACCATTATAAGTGTAATGATACTGTAAGGAGAATAGAAAAATTCATGGATTATTATGCTTATGATGACGGTACAGCAGAATATGGTTTTGGAATATCAGGTGAGTCATCTGCGGGTGCACTTCTTGCATACAGATTTAAACTATACCAGGAGGACACATTGAGTGCACTGGATTTTTATTTCAATAAAACAAGGGATAACTTTAATGCGACCAAATCATTTAAGATTTGTATATGGGATGATAATAGCGGGTTACCCGGTGATCTTATATATCCTGAGTATCTGGAAGAGAGTTCGCTACTCTATCCTGATTCAGTAAAAGGGTTGAACGAATTTACAAGATACCCGCTGGATACATTGCTGGTTGTATCAGGAATAATTTATGTCGGCTGGCGGCAAACAACGAATGAATTCCTGAACCTGGGTTATGATATAAATAATGCTAACAAAAAGAACATATTATCGAACCTTACCGGCGAATGGGTGCCTTTTTCGGGCAGTCCGAGCCCCGAGGGATCACTGATGATCAGGCTTTTGTTCGGTAAAAAACCGCTGACCACAGCTATTGGTTATGATCTGAGTGAAGATGAGCTGACTGTTTATCCGAATCCGGCCAGTGATTATATCAGGATCAGTAATCCTCAGCTCCCTGAATTTTATCCATTGACCGTAAAAATATTTGATCCGTTGGGAAAACCCGTTTATTCAGCAATAGTCAGTACTTCTGAGATAAACGTATCGGATCTTCATCCCGGACTATATATCCTGAGAGTATCAGGGACCGGTGGTGTAATAATGCACAGTAAATTTATCATATCACGTTAATTCAATAACCCTGAAATGCAGGAAGAATTAGTTGAGCAAAATGAATTATATGAGCATTACAGGTTTAATGTCGACAAGGGACAGGGCTCAATGCGTATTGATAAGTACCTTTTCAACAGACTCGAGAATACTTCAAGAAACAAGATACAGAATGCCGCCAGGGCAGGAAATATCCTGGTAAACGAAAAACCTGCCAGACCCAGCTACAGCATTAAACCCGGAGATGTAATCTCTATTGTCCTTCCACACCCTCCTCACGAGTTTGAGATTATCCCTGAAGACCTCCCTGTTGATATAATTTACGAAGACAATTCCATTTTAATTGTAAATAAGGCTCCCGGTATGGTTGTGCACCCGGGACATGGAAATTATACGGGAACACTGGTGAATGCTTTAACATGGTACCTGAAAGATCTGCCATCATACGAAGCCGGTGATATAAGGCCTGGCCTGGTTCACAGGATTGATAAAGATACATCAGGAATATTGGTTATTGCAAAAACAGAGATCGCCTTAAATAAACTGGCAAAACAGTTCTTTAACCATACTGTTGACCGAACATATAATGCAATAGTGTGGGGAGATATGGATAAAGATGAAGATGTAATAACCGGGCATATCGGAAGGAGCGGAAATGACAGGATGAAAATGCAGGTATATCCTGAAGGAGAATACGGCAAGCATGCGGTCACACATTACAGGGTGCTGGAAAGACTCGGCTACGTAAATCTTATTGAATGCAAACTGGAGACAGGCAGAACACATCAGATAAGGGTACATATGGAATATATCAGGCACCCGCTATTCAATGATGAACGGTATGGAGGCAACAGGATATTAAAAGGTACGACGTTTACAAAATACAAACAATTCGTCATGAACTGTTTTAAGATATTGCCAAGGCATGCTTTACACGCAAAATCTCTAGGCTTTGAACATCCCGAAACCGGGAAACAGGTGTATTTTGATTCCGGACTACCTGATGATATGATGAATGTAATTGATAAATGGAAAAATTATATTGCAGGAAGAGAGTAAAAAAGCAGTACTTAATTTTAAATTTTTGAAAAAACACTTCTTCCGGATCTGTTATACCAGATCCGTTACGTCAATTTAACAATACGACCAGGCAAATATTCAAAATGCCTGAATTACCCTATCCCCGTCCTTACCCTGGTGGGTTAGGAGGAGGTATTGGAGGCGGATCATCATCATCAGGTTGAGGACAAAGCCAGTAATACCTTAATTCCATTTTGTCTGCATTTAAAAGGTTAATACTAAAAATTAAAGTTGTGTCTTTGTAATTCTCTTAATATTTTATGTACTTTACATACATAAGTTACGAAATTTTAAGGAGTTTTCAAATTATTTGGTAAATTATATTTGTTAACCAAGATAAAAAAGCACAGGTGAAAATACGAAGATTACATTTATACCTGGTATTGACATTATTTTTCAGTGAATTGAATGTGTTTTCATTTTTCAACGGCCCCCTCCAATCAGACCATAAAAGCATCAAATTAAATAATGATTTTGTTATACAAATAGATTCCTCTTTAGGTATTCAGTGTGATGACAACATAGAATACCTGGCCATGCAATGCAATTCCATCATAGAATCGTTAAAATTCTTACCATCGCCTGAGCTTTTAAATGCATATATTCTTGCCGGTAAATATTTTATTCTGAGATTTAAATTTGACAATGCCCTGAAGTGCTTTAATACTGCTGAAAAGATCCTGAATGATAATGATCCCGGCAATTATCTGAAAGGAGCAATATATCATTATACAGGAATAATATATGATAGTAAGGGACAATATGAAAAAGCGATCAAATACTATAAAGAATCGCTGGACCTGGCTGAAAAGTATGGTATGCTGAATGAGTATATCCGGAAAAACTACGGATACCTTGTCTGGATTTATTATTTCCTGAATAAGGATGATGAAGCTATAGATTTTACCATGAAATATTTGCAGTTTCCCGGGAATACAGAAGAAGAAAAAATTTCATGTTACATAAGATTAAGTAATTGCTATTATTTACTTAATAAAATTCAGGACTCAGAATATTATCTGCAAATAGCAGAAGACCATACAATCCGTTATTTTGGGGCTGAAAGCCCTGAATTACTGTTCCTGTATATTACTAAAAGCTATAAATATCTGAAAGCCAATAATAATGTCAAAAGCTTATATTATATAAATAAAGCAAAAAGGATAACTGACCTGCATTATCCTTTAAAATGTACGACAACATCAACAGTATATAAAGAACTAAGCCGGTATTACTGCCAGAATAAAGACTTTAAAAGAACATTGACCAATATCCAGAAAGCAATAATAGCTATAACAAGGGAGTTCAATGACACAAGTATATATAGCAATCCTGATATTCATGATACAAATTTTAAAATTTCCTTACAGAAGCACATTAAATATAAAGCATATGCTTTCTATTTCTATTATGAGATCCTGACCGGGGATATAAGAGATCTGAAAGAAAGCCTTGATTGCTATGAATTGTCAGTTAAACTACAGGAACAGATCTATGCAGGTTTCAATGATGAAAAGACAAAACTGGAATTTGTCGCCCGGCAAAGAATTAATCTTGAGAATACAATTGAAGTTGCATTGGATGCTTATGAGGCAACTGAAGATATATTTTACATAGAAAAAGCCCTGGCCTATTCGGAAAAAAGCAAATGCGCCGTGCTCCTGTCATATATAAACGACCAGAAAGACAAACATTTTGCGGGTATTCCTGATTCTTTAATAAATAAGGAACAATCATTGAGAAATGAAATAGCAAAACTGAATTTCAGGATCAGTTCAAGGAATGTAAATGAGTTCATAGCAGACGATGAATATAACAGGATTGAATCCCGCTTATTTGAGTTATCCCGCGATGAAGAAAAACTGATAAATTTCTATGAAAATAATTTCCCTGAATATTACAATCTGAAATATAATAAAACTACATCTTCACTGGATCAGATACAATCAATGCTTGATGAGAACCAGGCTTTGCTGGAATACACTATAACATGGAAAGAGCTGTTTACTTTTGTTATTACCGGCAATGATGTTTATGTTCATATGCAGGATATTGACAGTTCATTCCTGAGTGACATAATTGCTATGCGGCAAATTTTATCAGAAAATAAATTCGGTAATTATGATATTAGTGACATGCGTAATTTCACCAAAATATCCTATAGCCTCTATAAAATTATAATTCATCCTGTGGAAGAACATATTAAGGGTAAGAACCTGATTATTGTACCTGACGAAGCCCTGAACCTGATACCATTTGAAGTATTATTAACAAGCGACTCCATTAATTATGAATATGCAGATTTTGGGGATCTGCCTTATATGCTCAGGCAATATCCTATAAGCTATTCATATTCAGCTTCTTTGCTTGATAATCAGAGACAAAACAAGCATGCCGGCAAAATGTCAGTAGCTTATGTTCCGGAGTATACCGGGTTAATATACAATGATAGTACATTGAATAAAAATGCAGATGACCTTAATCCCGGATTAATGCCGCTTGTCGGTGCAGAAGACGAAGTTGATCATTTTTCAGGATATTATAACTGCAAAGTATACAATGGCAGGAAGGCAACGGAGAATATCTTTAAAAAAACCGCAACACAGCATAATATCATTCACCTTGCAATGCATACAATTATCGATGATAAAAATCCCATGTATTCAAAAATGATTTTTTCACAGGACCAGGATAAAATAGAGGATGGCTTTTTGCACACATTTGAACTATATGGAATGACGCTGAAAGCCAATTTAATTACTTTAAGCAGCTGCAACACCGGATATGGCAAGATGCAAAAAGGTGAGGGATTATTAAGTCTGGCCAGGGGGTTTATTTACGCGGGTTGTTCAGGCATAATACTTACCCAGTGGGCTGTTGCCGATAAGGCCAGTGCAAAGCTTATAAGGAGCTTTTATTATTATTTGTCAGAAGGTAACACCAAAGACAAAGCGTTGCAATATTCAAAGATAGATTATCTTAAAAATGCTGATCCTGTAAAAACTCATCCGTACTTCTGGGCAGGGTATATTGTATTTGGAGACACAAGCCCGCTAGCTGCAAAGAAAACATATACCATATATATTATAATGCTGATTGCTGTTTCTTTGATTACTGCCGGTTATTTTATAAGAAAAAGAAGATGCTGATTATATCAGTCAGCTAAGTTTTTCCAGTAAAATCCTGGCCTTATCACTATAATACCTGTTATCCTGCCTGATCTTTTTAAGTAATATAATAGCTTTTTTCTTATTATCACTCTTTAAGTAACATAATGCCAGATACCATTCGGTATGATATATAAAGGAAGATTCCCAGTTTTCCCTAAGAAACTCAAATTCCCTGATTGCCGTATCATATTTTCCCAGTCCCATACAAGTCAGCCCCAGATAATATTTAGCAAGAAAATTATTATTATCGCCGGCAATGATAAGGTTAAGTTCTTTAGATGCACGCTGGTAATCATACTGATCATATAATGAGATAGCATTACCGAGTTCATTTATTTTGTGGCTGTCAGATCTCATATAAATATCAGGCATATAGGGCTGATAGTACATGCTAAATAATTTATCATTTGTATATGCTCTGTCTTTTGAGATATACATGAAAAGAGCCCCTATTATTACTATTAAAGATATGCTTGCTGCAATGAGCCATCTGTGCCTCACTAATAACCTCTGTTCAGCCGGTTGTGATATATAAATGGAAGGATCCCTGACCTCATTATTTTCCCATTTTCTGAATAGAAAATATATACTCCTTAATTTTTTTCTGAAAATGGTAATATCATCCAATTCCACACTTTCGTTCACCTCTTTGTGCAGAATAACCCGTTCCTTCAATTCTTCACTGCTTTTTATATATCTTTCAAAATCCTTTAATTTATCACTTTTTAGCGTACCATCGAGGTATTTCTCTATCAATATCGTAGACTTCATTTTTAAGTTCATAATACTTCGGATTTTGTAAAATTTTATTTATTAAAGATTTCTTGCATCTGTATCTTCTGTTTTTTGTATGCTGTTCTGAATTATATCCCATGATCTTTGTAATCTCTGATACGGAATAACTTTTCATGAACATCATCAGAACCTTCTTGCAATCATTGCTTAATTGTTCAAAGATTTTTCTATAAAAACTTAACCGTTCATTCTGTTCGTATATTTCAATAATATCGCTTTCCTCATCTTTGTATGTGTCACAATCTCTGCTATCATCAAATTTACCATCTCTCAGTTTTAATTCTTTCAGCCATAATAACCTTGCAATAGAAAATAAAAAAGTATTTATTGAACAACGCAGTTTTAAATTATTGTACTTTAACTTCTTATATAAAATAATTAAAGATTCCTGAAATATATCCTGTGCATCCTCTTCGCTGCCACTATTAACTATTACCAGATGTCTTACAGGCCTGTAACATTTCCGATAAATAAACAATAACACATCATTATTTTCCTGAATGATGCCCCGGATTAGTTCCTTCTCTGTAAAGTTTGATTTTCTATAACTATCCAACGTTTAATTCTTATTTTTGGGAAAAAGTAACCCTGATTATAAATAATATTTGTTAACAGCAACAAACATAAGCAGTTAAAATATTTTACTAATTTTCAGAAACAGGGTTGCAGGAACATACCAGGTTCCTGTCGCCATAGGCATCGTCGACCCTGCTTACGGCGGGCCATAATTTATTTTCCTCAATCCATTTCAGAGGATACGCTGCTTTTTCTCTGGAATACTTGTATCCCCATTCATCGGATGTGACTATTCTTTGAGTATGAGGAGAATTCTTTAGTATGTTATTTTCAGTTTCGTGGTTTTCCTTTATTTCATTAATTTCATTACAGACAGAAATCATTGATTCAACAAAACGATCCAATTCCTGCAGGGATTCGCTCTCAGTTGGCTCAACCATCAATGTTCCATGAACAGGGAATGATAGTGTTGGGGCATGAAACCCGTAATCCATGAGGCGTTTGGCTATATCGGTCTCTGTAATATCTGCCAGCTGTCTGAACTCTCTGCAATCCAGTATCATCTCATGTGCAACAAATCCATGTTCACCTTTATATAATACCTTAAAATAATTTTTCAAACAGGCTGAAATATAATTTGCATTTAAAATAGCAATTTTTGTTGCATATGTCAGCCCTTGTTTTCCAAGAAGTTTGCAATAAGCATGTGATATAGTCAATATACTTGCGCTACCCCAGGGAGCAGCGGCAACTGCCGTAACTCCGTTAACACCCCCTGTTGGAATAACCGGGTGAGTTGGCAAAAACTCCACAAGATGTTCTGCCACGCCTATGGGACCCATACCGGGACCACCTCCGCCATGTGGTATTCCAAATGTTTTGTGTAAGTTAATATGACAAACATCGGCTCCGATAATAGCAGGACTGGTAAGTCCTACAAGAGCATTCATATTTGCACCGTCTAAATAAACAAGTCCTCCATTATCGTGAATAATATTGATCATCGCCTGGATATTGCTCTCAAAAACACCATGTGTTGAAGGATATGTCACCATAAATGCAGCGAGGTATTCCCTGTTATTTTCAGCTTTAGCTTTAAGGTCATTGATATCAATATTACCATTATCATCACATTTTAATATTACTACCTTGAGACCTGCCGCAACGCCGCTTGCCGGATTTGTGCCGTGAGCCGATGAAGGTATTAATACAACATCCCTGTGACGCTCACCCCTGCTTTCGTGGTATTTTCTAATGACCATAAGACCGGCATATTCGCCTGCAGCGCCTGAGTTAGGCTGAAATGATATAGCATAATAGCCTGTTATTATCCTCAAAAATTTTTCAAGTTCATAAAATAACTGCTGGTACCCTTCTGTCTGGTCAAGCGGAGCAAATGGATGAATACTGTTGAATTCCGGCCAGCTGAGGGCAAACAGACCGGTAGCAGCATTCAGCTTCATTGTGCATGAGCCAAGCGATATCATGGAATGTGTCAGCGAGAAATCCTTTCTTTCCAGCTTTTTTATAAACCTCATCATCTCAGTCTCACTATGATAGCTGTTAAATATGTCCAGGATCAGGAAATCACTTGTCCGCAAATATTTATTATCAAGGTAAATTGAATTATCAAGTTCAGCAGCTTTTTTCACCGCTTTCTTGTTAGCATAGGAAAAGACCTCAACAATATCGTTCAGATCATTAACTGTAGTAGTTTCATCAACACTAATACCTACTGTTCCATTATTATGATATCTGAAATTCATCCCTTTTTCCTGGGCCAGAATCTCAACATCTTTTCTTGTAACATTCTGAGGCAGTTTTATCTTTAAGGTATCGAAAAAATCACGGTTCAGTTGTTCATAACCCAGTTCCGTTAATTTCTCAGATAGCTTACCGGCGGTTTGATGAATATGTTTGGCAATCCTCTTTAAGCCTTCGGGCCCATGGTATACGGCATACATCCCTGCCATAATAGCCAGAAGAGCCTGTGCCGTGCAAATATTGGATGTTGCTCTTTCTCTTTTTATGTGTTGTTCACGGGTTTGCAGAGCCATTCTCAATGCCCGCCTGCCTTCTTTATCAATTGTTTCTCCGATTATTCTGCCGGGTATATACCTTTTAAACTCATCTTTTGTTGCAAAAAAGGCCGCGTGTGGCCCTCCATAACCCATGGGTATTCCAAACCTTTGTGTAGAGCCAACGACGATGTCGGCACCCCATTCCCCGGGCGGAGTTAACATCACCAGGCTCATAATATCGGCTGCCACCGCCACTAAAACTTCATTTTTATGTGCTTCCCCTGTAAGTTTTGAATAATCCCTTATCTCCCCGTCATTGGCCGGATACTGCAATAATATGCCATACAATTTATCATCCCATTTTAATTTATTGTATTTTCCTGTAACTAAATTAATGCCCAGGGGCTTTGACCTTGTTTTTAAAACATCCAGGGTCTGAGGGAATATATTGTCATCAACGAAAAATTTATTTGCTCCGCTTTTAGCTGCTTCTTTTGATCTTGTATTGTACATCATTATCATTGCCTCAGCCGCAGCAGTGGCCTCATCCAGCAATGAGGCATTTGCTATTTCCATCCCAGTCAGGTCTTTTATTACAGTCTGATATATCAATAAAGCTTCAAGCCTGCCCTGTGAAATTTCAGCCTGGTATGGTGTATAAGAAGTATACCAGCCCGGATTCTCCAGAATATTCCTCTGAATAACAGACGGCAAAATTGTGCCATAATATCCCATACCTATATATGACCTGAATACTTTATTTTTTGCAGCAATTTTTTTAATATATTTCAGATATTCATGTTCTGACATGCACTCCGGGAGATCCAGGGAACCTTTGAATCTTATTGCTTCAGGTATTGTTTTGTCGATTAATTCATCAAGTGATCCAACACCAATTTTATCGAGCATCTTTTTAATCTCATTTTCGCGAGGTCCTATATGACGTGAAACAAATTTGTCTGTCAGCATATAAAAATTGTCTTAAAGATTTTTTCTTTTTAATATCCGTAAATCAGGTTATCCTTATAAAGATAATAAATAATTAGTGTAAAAATGGATTTGTATCAATTTCATGTTTTACTGTTGTAAAAGGGCCATGGCCGGGATATACAGTCACGTCGCCCGGTAATATGAATATTTTTGTTTTAATGCTGTTCATAAGGGTGTCATAATCACCTCCGGGTAAATCAGTCCTGCCTATACTACCGTTAAACAATACATCTCCTCCAATCAAAAACTTCTGCTCTGGGGAATACAGGGCTACGCTACCGGGCGAATGACCGGGAACATGAATTACTTTAAGCTCTGATGCGCCAAATCTGATAATATTACCTTCTTCAAGATATTCATCAATTTCCGAAGGTATCTCAGCATTATATCCAAACATCAGTCCATATTCAATGGTTCCTTGAAAAAAATTCTGATCTGACCTGTGCGCTGCAGCGGGAATATTAAAGTTCTCTGTAATAAACAGATTTCCAAGAATATGATCTATATGGCCGTGAGTATTTATAAGTTTAACGGGATTTAAATTATTACTCCTGCAGTATTCCTTAAGCTCATTCTTTTCGTATACGGTGTAGCATCCCGGATCAATTATCAGGCATTCTTTTGTCTCATCTGAAACAAGAAATGTATTAACCTGAAAATCATTAAATACAAATTTTTTAACTGAAATCATAAGTTATTACTTTTTTATTCCGGCTAATAAAAATAAAATATTTATTTTAATTTTTTTAACCGGGGGATACATAATGCAACAATTATCTTATGCCTTGCCCTTTAACATGGGAACGAAC
Organism: uncultured Bacteroidales bacterium; assembly: GCA_964495025.1. Taxonomy (GTDB): domain Bacteria; phylum Bacteroidota; class Bacteroidia; order Bacteroidales; family UBA10428. Next base: position 16,300 of record CAZBUF010000104.1, read on the forward strand.
ACAAAAAAACCATGCTCTGACTTTTTATATTTATTTTCACCGGTTTTTACTATCAGGGTCATATTCTGTGAATATGACCTGCCTACGGGCAAAACCATCTTCCCTCCGATTTTCAGTTGTTCGATCAGTTTGTCCGGTATTCCGTGAGCTGCAGCAGTTATTAATATCCCGTCAAATTCGGAATATGTCGGAAGTCCTGCATAACCATCACCATAGAAAAACCGGGGGTGATATCCTATTTCAGGGAGCAAGGATTTGGCTTTTAGCATAAGTTCCTTTTTTCTTTCAATGGTAAAAACCCTGGCCCCGAGCTCTGTCAGCACTGCGGCCTGATAACCTGACCCTGTTCCTATCTCAAGAATTTTATCATCTTTTTTCACATCGAGCAATTCTGTCTGAAAAGCAACAGTATAGGGTTGTGATATTGTCTGGCCTGCGCCAATCGGAAATGCCTGATCTCTATAGGCGAACCTTACAAAACCGCTATCCATGAATAAATGCCTCGGTACATTATTTATTGCATCCAGCACTTTCTGATCCTTTATTCCTTTTCGTTTTATTTCTTCTACTAGTTTCTTTCTCAAACCTTTATGCAAAAAAGTATCTTCCATCATACAGAAATATTTAACCAATACAAATGTAATCTTATCAACAAAAATAGTTGATAAGTTGGCCTGAAAAAAAAAATTGTCTATTACTAAATATTTTATGTTTGTACAAAGGCATTACAGATGATCAGAATTGGTATAATAGGGAATGATAAGAAGATTTATGAACATGCCAATACTATAAAGGATATTAAAGGATTTGATTTCAAAGGTTTTTATAGCTTAAATGAAATTCCCCGGAACAGCAATATCTCAAATACAAAAATTAAAAGGTATTTATCACGCGAAGATTTTCTGGATTCAGTTGACGCAATAGATATTACAAATAGTGGCAATTCACTTTATGATCTGGTGGTATCAGCCCTAAGAAAGTCAAAACACCTGTATATTTTCCCTTCGTTGCTAAAATCCTATGATCAGGCTTTAAAACTGGTTAAACTGGCAAATGAAGCCAACGTAACATTAATGGTGCAGAGAACAGCCAAATACAATGCTGTGCTTAAATCAATTCTTGCCGGCCTGTCTGATCTGAGACTTGTTGACATACAACATCATATGGTCAATGGTTCCGGCAAAACAGGCCTGTCAGTATTTTCTCTGGTACTTAAAAATCTGGATATTCTTCATGCAATAATTAAATCCAACAGTAATAACATCAAGGCCTGTGGTGTGAATATAGTAAATAACAATCCTGATATTATAAGTGCAAGGATTGAATTTGACAACGGATGTGTTGCCAATCTGAATTGCAGCAGAATAGCCCTGAAGAATAACCATGTTGCGACATTCATCCAAAACAACAGGATCATAAAAATAGACTTTAACACTAACAAGGCACAAATGCTATTTCCGGAGAAGGTAAACAGTAATAATATTGAGGATTATAAACTCAAGGCGCAGACATATAAAGTCAGTCCGAATAACCCCTTATTCGAAGAATTTACGCACTTCAGGGATTCTATCACCAATAATTCAAAATCATTATCAAATATTGAGGATGGATTTAAGTCGCTGCTTATAGCACATAAAATATTTGAAAAGGTTCATAATAATTAACTATATATCAATTATATTTCCTAGTATTAATAAGAATTTCTATTTTTGTGTGAATTTTTTATAGAGTTTTTTTTGATACGGGGGAAATAAATGAACAAGAAAGCACAACTTGCAAGATACTTAATATCAGATTATTTATCAGCGGGATTAAGCTGGACTTGTTTCTATGTGTTCAGGAAAGCTCACATTGAGCCATTAAAATTCGGATATAAAATTCCTATTTCCTTTGATGAGAGGTTTTTCCTTGGACTTTTGCTTATACCTTTATTCTGGCTGGTTCTCTATTATTTATCAGGTTATTACAGGGATGTTTTCAGGAA
>CAZBUF010000105.1:0-2925 GCA_964495025.1 uncultured Bacteroidales bacterium
ACATTATTACAGATGCAGCCACACTTACATTAAGTGAACCTATGGAGCCTGTCATGGGAATTCTAACTGATCGATCCGCTATTTTCTGTATATTCATTTCTATTCCTTTATCCTCAGCGCCCACAACTATTACTGTAGGAAGAGTAAAATCAACATCGTAGTAAAGTGATTGAGCTTTTTCAGTTACAGCCACTACCTGCAATCCGCTGTTTTTCAAAAAAAGAATGGTTTTTACCAGGTCAAATGTGCGACATACAGAAAGATTATATAATGCTCCTGAAGAAGTTTTAATCGCATCAGCACTAACCTGTGCTGTTCCTTTGGCCGGAATAATCAATGCATCAACACCTGAAGCTTCGGCTGTTCTGGCAATTGCTCCCATATTTCTGACATCAGTAACCCTGTCAGGTATTACTATGAAAGGCGCCTTCCCCGTTTCATATATTGATGGTATCAATGCATCAATATATCGGTATTCAATATCTGATGTAAGGGCAATAATTCCCTGATGATTCTTTCTGGTTATTGAATTAAGTTTTTCAACAGGAACATATTGATAGGGAATGAAATATTTTTTCAGATACTGAAACAGCTCGCCCTGTAATTCATTTTTGAATGCTTTTCTTATAAATACCTTTTGAAGGGGTTTCTCTGCACGAATCGCCTCAATTATTGAATGAATCCCATATATATATTGTTGTTTTATTTCAGGCATAAGACGTTTAATTACAGGTTAATAATTCAAATATATTAATCCAGTATGAATACTCTCCCTTTCTTCCAGGATTCGACAGCTTCTCTCCAATGCCAGTCATTACTTTCAGAACGCTGCAGGATATAATGATTTAATGCATAAGGTGATTGTGTATGATCAAATATAAAGGTTATGGATGATGCGAAACTTTTACGGTAGTATACCCACTTTTCCTGTGTGTCATTCCTGTATATGGTCTGAGGCGGGCCATAAATAACATAAATCATCCCCCTGTCAGTTTTCCATCCCTGTTTAAATGATGTGAAATAAATATTGGCAAAATAAACCCTGTTATAGTAAATCCTTATCAATTCCCTTGCCCTTTCAATATCACCGCCAGCCTTATCAAGCCAGAAATTATCAACCTCAAGTTTTTTATTAATTGCAGTTTTCAACCGGTCATATTCAGCTGAAATCATAAGGTAGGCAAGCGGATCAATTAAATTTTCCGGTTTATCTATTTTAGGAAAATCGTCTCCAAAGTTAAGAATTGTCAATCCGTCTTTAATTGTCGTATCCAGTTGAAAATGATATATCCCCTCGTATTGAAGCATGTAGTTCAATCCCTCTTTGAACGGCAGTGTCCATATACTGTCAGGCGCTCCTAAAAATATTCTTTCACGGGCTAAAGAAAATGTGGGTTTTGGCAAAGGACTGTCTTTTCCGTAGTATGACACATAGATCTCCTTGTGAAGATTATTTCTGTAGCCCAGTGTAAAAATCCTTCTGCCCGTAACATAAGGGGCAAAATAGGGAATACCCTGATCGTAGCTCAATACCAGAAAATTCTGCTGAGAAAACTCTGTTCTTTTGTCAACAATCATAAATTTCTGGTCCTCGTCTTTACGCACCAGGTCAGAAGCTCTTACCTTCAGTTCATAAATCTTTCCTGTGTCTGCTTTTAATGATATCCTTGCAAAGAATGATTTTTGAACTCCTTCGCGTTCGAATGTATATTGATAATTCCCACTGTCAGCCAAAAACATGCTATTATCATCTCTGATCTCCATTAATTCATATTCAATATTGACTTTCCCAAAATACTTTCCTTCCTTATTGGCCTGGCTATATAATAATTCAACAGGAAATAATTTAATAAGCAGTTCCGATGCACTGTCCGAAGAATGGTAAACAGTATACACAGGATGTATCCTTGATGTTCCGGGATTGTACATATTTGCATAATTCCGGTCTACTATTACCCTGGAAGGGCCTTTACATGAAATAGCAATAATCGTTATTACTATCAATTGATACAACAGCCTTTTCATAAAACCTGTATAATTTGGTTCCTGTGTTACAGTTATTCTCAATAAAGTTAAATATTTTCTTTTATAATAAAATATATAAAACCTGTGCAAAGATCGCCCTGATTTAAAGGTTCAGTCTGTGAGTAAAAACCGCTTTGCCCGGTACCTTATTCAATTATGAATATTACCTCCATTTATATCACCTTATTTAAGAAAAATACCCGGTACGGAAAATATTTGTTTTAAATCAAATATTTTTCTTAAATTGGTTTAAAATAACGATTATAAGAAATATTTATTTATTTATGAGTAATTTCTTTCAAAGCGCCTTTGAGTTTTTCTTTCTTATAGGTTATGTTATTCTCTATATTGTATCAATAATAATTTTACGCCCGTTCCGGCTGCACAGAAAAAGAAAGAAATCCACAATTTCACTCAAAGTTAGTTACCTGCTTTACCTTGCAGCATTTTTATTTTTTACATATCTATTACTATTTGGAAATAAAGAGCTTACGGAAGACAATGTTCCCTATGAAACGCTGTTTAACATCCACTTCCTCATCTTCCTTACTGCCACAGTTGTTCCAAACATCGGAATAATGGTGAGAAAAAAGATCAAGAAAAACAGGATTGAATATAATGTGATGTTTGCCTTAATTAATTTCCTTTATTTCCTGTACCTGACTTATTTATGTATATCAAAACAATGGGCGCTGCTTTAGTTTATTATATTATTTTGAAACAATTAATAATCTGTCAGTATAATTTATACGAATATTCCGGGTTACTAAATGTAAAACCGTGAACTTTACTATAAATTAATAAACTTTAATACGCAGAATGGATAATACTGATATTAACCGTATTAGTGATAAGATAGCAATACCCAAAACTTTTAAGACATTTGTAAGTGAGGAGTAT
>CAZBUF010000106.1:0-1516 GCA_964495025.1 uncultured Bacteroidales bacterium
AAAGGTAATTTATATTGAAAAGGAGGATTTTATGGAAAATCCGCCGAAGAAATATTTCAGGTTATCGCCGGGAAATGAGGTGAGGTTGAGATATGCCTATTTCATTCGCTGTAAAGAGGTTGTTAAGAATGAAAAGGGTGAAGTAATTGAATTGAGATGTACTTATGATCCTGAATCAAAAGGAGGCCAGTCGCCCGACGGCAGAAAAGTAAAAGGTACATTACACTGGGTTTCTGCGGCACATGCGTTTGAAGCTGAGGTGAGACTGTACGACAGGTTGTTTGTCAGCGAAGATCCATATGGGTATGAGAATGGCGGGGATTTCAGGAGCAATATAAATCCCGGTTCACTGAAAATAGTCAATGGATTTATAGAACCTTATATAAAGGGTACAAAAATAGGAGCAAGTATGCAGTTTGAGCGCCTGGGCTATTTTTGTATTGATCCTGATTCGAATGAAGGCAGATTAGTAGTTAACCGCACTGTGACCTTAAGAGATACATGGGCGAAGATTACCGATAAAAAGTAATGCTCACTGATCATAACTGATAAAACTGAAAGGCAGGTCTATTATTTCAGCATAGTCATTGCCTGCATCCTTCATTTCCACATCTTCATTAAGATAATACCATTCAATAACAATATTCTTACCCTGGCCCTTTATTCTTTCAAGAACAGTCAGTATCTCATGCAATACTCTTCTGGAAGATGAATTGATATATTCAAGGTTGATCTTAAATACTGTTTCATTATTCGGATTGGCAACGTATTTATCCAGCCATTCAAGAACAGGAGAATAAAATTCTGTTACTTCTTCGGGTAAAGATCTGCCTGAGATTTCAAAGTTGTTTGCCTGTTTGTCAAATATTATTCCTGGAGTGTTTTTGGTCTTATTAATAAATAATTTTTTCATACGTACAGATTTTAGTCCTTATTGATCGCAGGTATGTTTTATATTAATTATCCAAGAAATTTTTCAAGTTTAGTCATAAAAGTTCTTAAATCAATAGGTTTTGCAATAAAATCATCGGCGCCTGCATTTAAACTGAGTTTTTCTTCATCATTTAAACCGGCTGCAGTCTGTACAATTATAGGGATATTACTATTATAGCCCTTAATAATACGGGTGGCTTCAAAACCATTCATATTTGGCATATTGATATCCATAAGTATAAGATCCACGTCATTGGATTTGCAGAATTCAATTGCTTCAATACCATTGTTAACTCTTGCCAACTGCGCATTTGTCGGTCTTAATACCTCCTCCAGAAAGAAATAATTTACATCAATATCTTCTGCTACAAGGATATTTTTATTTATCCAGTTATATGATTGCTCTTTTGATTCGGTTTTCTTCCTGCCTGTATATCTTAATCCGAAGACAAGTATGTCATCCAGCTGATTCAAATCACCTTTCCAGTTTTCGTGTTCTTTGATCAACATCTCTTTTTGTTCCTTCATAGGCCTGAGATAGATATTAAGCAGCAATTCTTTAAGAGATTTTGATTTGTATTTC
>CAZBUF010000107.1:0-4400 GCA_964495025.1 uncultured Bacteroidales bacterium
CAGGACTGATAGAATTACGTACCAAAGGGGCCACTTCAAGGCCTGTTGATGAACTTGAGGATGGTAAAATAACTTTTCTGAAATACCTGAATTTCCTGTTGCCATTATTACTGATCATTATTTATGGTATATACAGGACTCAACGAAAACAGACTTTAAGAATTAAAAGAATGGAGGAAGGCTATGTTTAAAAAATTGAAATTAAGGTCATTGTTGATTATCTTTATTGTACTGCTGATTTTGGTGCTTGCCATATTTTATATTGACTCCAGGAAAGGGGAGAGGTCTTTCCGCGCAGTAATCGTGGATGTCGATACATCAAAAGTAACTTCAATTGTTATATATCCGAGGATGAACAAAGAAGAGCCAATTGAAATACTGAGGAAGGGGTCACTATGGAAGATAAATTATGGGGATAAATTACTGAATGCTGATAATGATGCAGTGGAAAATATGCTTACTACCTTGCTGGAGCTTAAACCCAGAAGAATTGCGGCAACTGACAAGTCAAAGTGGAATGAATTTGAGGTGGATGATTCTCTGTCAACAAGGGTACAACTGCTCACAGGAAAGAAAATGGGAGCTGACCTGTATATAGGCAGGTTTTCATACCAGCAGCCAAAAGGGCAGATGGCTGATTATTATAACCGGCGGGGAACGATAACAACGTGTGTAAGGCTTGCCGACGATAAAATTGTATATGTCGTTGAGGGATATTTAAGCATGGCCTTTAACAGGGATGTAAATGACTTCAGAAATAAATCGGTGATAAGATCGGATAAAAATAACTGGACCAGGCTTTCATTCGGATATCCTTCTGATAGCTCGTTCGCCCTGGTCAAAGAAGGAGATAAGTGGATGGCCGATGGTTTGCTGGCGGATTCTGCCTCAGTTAACGAGTACTTCAATTCAATATCATGGCTTAGCAGCCAGAATTTTATTGATGATCAGCAACCTGCAAGCAGCGAGCCCCTTTTTACATTAAAGATAGACGGGAACAATTTTGTCAAACCTATCCAGTTTAAAGCTTTTGAGGCTGACACGGTAAATAAATACCTGATAACATCGTCATTAAATGAAGGGGCATATTTTAGCGGAAGCAAATCAAAACTGGCAGAAAAAATTTTCGCCGGTAAACGTAAATTCATTAAATTTTTTTAATGCGATTAAAGGAAAGAGCCTTTAATAACCACCTTGGCAATGATTTTTCCGGTTTCCTGTTCCTTAAATTAAGATATAATCCCAGTTTTTTAAGGATAGGTATTCTATGTGTTTCAACAAATTCAATTAATGTTCCGTCAGGGTCTTCAGTATAAGAAAATGCACCGGCAGCTTCACCCATGTCGAAAGAGTCTCCGGTATCAACGGTAAAGGGATATCCTTTTTCAAGGCATTTGTCACGAAGCATGCTTATTCCTGTTATATCAAAACATAAATGGATAAATCCCAGGTCACCCCAGTACCTTTCATGGTATATCTTCCTGGGTTTTCTGTTAAGGACCTGGAGCAGCTCGATCTGGCTTGAACCGAAGATCGGACTAAAAGCCCCAAGCCGCGGTTTACTATGCTTTAACAGCATCCTTCTGATCTTATTTTCACCACCGGGGAGAGATGAAAACTCCTCAAATACGTCGGTTTTATCGTATATAACATCATCATATCCCAGGATATCGGCATAAAAGTTTTTTGATTTTTCAATATCCGATACTCCCATTATTGCTCCGTAAGTTGCCCCTGTCAGCTTTTTCTCGTTTAAAAACCATATTTTACTGGGAACGATCTGAAAAACATTATCATAAGGATCACTAAGAAAGAAATGTTGATTGCCGTCAGGGTCTGTTAACAGTTCGCCCATAACGTTCAAATTCCTGGATTTGTAAAAATCATATGTAGCCTTTACATCTTTACTTTTTATTTTTGCAGCGTAAATGCCAAGATCTCCTATCTGTATATTAAATTTTGGCGACTGTGGTATTCTTTCAGTATATTGCCAGATCTCAAAACCTCCTCCGCCCTGCAGGTTCAAAGCAAAAGCAGCATGCCTTTTCTGTGGCTCGCCTCCGGTGTATTGCCTCATATGGTCCGCAGTTGAAGCGTCCTGGAATATTTTGATATCAACGCCGAAATGCTCCTTATACCATTTCCAGGCTTCAAAAATATTTGCAACGCCAATCCCAATTTGCTGTATCCCGCTAATTATTATTGCGTTCATCAGGTAAAAATAAATTTCAATTTAAATATACTAATATTTGATTAATATTTTATGTCGGACTTATTTTTGATGATATTAAATAAAATATATTCGGGAGATACTTTTTCAGGTAAACCATTAATATTTCACTGCCGCCTACATATACTTCCCTCTTTTTCCTGCTTATTGCTTTAATGATCTTTACAGCGCATTTTTCTGCAGGCATTCCTTTTGCCTGGCCGGCATCCATAATCCCATAAGGTTTTCCCTCATTATTCAAAGCATGAACTGAAATGTTTGTTCTTATCCTTCCGGGACATACTATCGTCACATTTATATTGTCTTTTTTATGTTCCAGCCGGATTGTCTCAAAAAAACCGTGCAGGGCATGTTTGGATGCTGAATATGCTGAACGCAGGGGGAATCCGAATTTTCCTGATATACTGCTGGTAACGGAAATGCTGCCACTGCCATTATTTATCATATGAGGCAAAACGGATTTTGTTAATGTGATTGTTCCGAAATAATTTATTTCAAAGACTTTCCTGTCAACTTCAACAGGCGTCTCTACAGCAAATGATCGCTGGCTTATGCCTGCATTATTTATCAGTATGTCAATTCTGCCCGTCTGCCTGACAACCTTTTCAACTATCCCGGGAATTTCATGCCCGTTAAGAAAATCAAGAGGCACAACCATGCAGGATCCCGGGCGAAGAGCATTGAACCTATCTTTTAATGTGTTCAATTTATCCACCTCAGGCGACGATATAATAACTTTAGCTCCCCTGTTTACAAATTCAGAAGCCACGGCCTCGCCAATTCCGGATGATGCCCCGGTTATCCATACTATTTTATCAGTGAATTCCACAATAATTCATATTAGTAAACATTATGTTCTGTAATCTTATTCATGCAACCGACAATATCATTTCTCAGGTATATTAGCTCCAGCAGCTTTGTGTCTTTTCGCCTTAAAAACATGCTGTACCTGAACCGGGCAATTAATTTCCTTAAACGAATATAGTATTTAAACGTTAATATTCCGGTTACCGGTATCAATAGCAGGCAGGCAAACTTAAGCCAGGCAGGATCAATAAATACCAGTGCTGATATAATCAGGATACTATAATATACAGGAAATGTAATCATTCCTAAAACAAGTTTAAATGAGCTGTGAAACTGCGGATCTTTGATTTTTCTGATAAACCTGGCAGGGAATTTATATGGTATATAATTGGTTATCAACCCCAGAACCTGGAGCGGTGACAATAATAATAATATTAAAGATTCCAGTAACAGGGACATTAATGGATATTTGCCCTTGCTTAATACCCAGTCGCGTAAATTCATTTCATCTAAACCTTCGGTATATTTTTGCATTTTCAGGCTAAGGGACTTTATGCTATCAGGGTCCCTGGCGCCATATTCATCAAGAATCGAAATCATTTTTTTGTCTGCAACGAACCTGTCAAGTAGGGTGTTACCAATGATTTTTAATTTCTTTCGCATATCAGCATTGTATACTATCCGTAAATTTTGATATAAATCATAATATTCTTCTGTCCGGATGTCAATTATTAACTCACTTATCTCTTTACTGAGTCTTTCCCTTAACTCGTATACAGCCTTATTATTGTTTTTAATATAAAGATCATAATATTCGGATACTTCAATCGGTTTTCCGTAATTAATGAATAATGTACTTTTAAAATTCTGGTAATGACTGTAATCTATTCCCACAGGTATGATTTTTACTCCCGGATTATTTTTAAATACTTCCTGTGCCATAAATGCTATCCTGAAGATTCCCTTTTTCATGGGGCGCAAACGTCTTTTATCCCCATGTGATCCTTCAGGGAACATACATAAAGGATTGAGCTTATTCCTTAATACTGATAAAGTTTTTTCGAATACTTCATCATTTTTCTTTACGCTTGAGGCTCCGTCTCTCATCCTGTATATTGGCGATATATTCATAAAATTCAGAAAACGGATAAGAAAGCGCCCTTTAAAAATATCTGCCCGTGCCAAAAAGACGGGTTGGCATTTGGTCGAATAAACAAAGGCCAGGGCATCTATTAAAGCATTCTGATGATTGGCGGCAATGATTAAAGGCTGGTTCCGTGGTATATTAGCCGGGTTATTAATATATATCTTTTTAAAATAAATACGATAACACAGGTTTGCATAACACTGCAATAAATAATAA
>CAZBUF010000108.1:0-6513 GCA_964495025.1 uncultured Bacteroidales bacterium
ACCTGGGTGCTCCTAATCCGTCTCAGCACGGTGTATGCTGGAACACAGGAGGAACGCCAACAACAGCCGACAGTATAACAGAAGAAGGCGCTGTATCTGCAACCGGAGCTTTCACATCCGACATGACATCATTAAACGCGAATACCACATACTATGTGAGGGCTTATGCAACAAATACAGCAGGAACAGTTTATGGCGAAGAGGTATCTTTTACGACTCTACATGCTTCTAACCTGAATATTTCAAGAGCTGACGAGTCATTAATATACCCGAATCCGTCTAAGGGTATTATATATCTTAATGCTGATTTACAATACAAAAACTATTCAATTTACAATGTAACGGGAGAAGTCGTTAAAACAGGCTTTACAGACGAACAAACTTTGAATGTTTCTGAATTAAAAGTGGGTATTTATATTCTGATGATTGGCGATTTGAAATATAAAATCATAAAGGAATAATACACAACACTTTTTGCATCAAGAAGTAAAGCTATTTTCCGGTATTATATACCACATAACCCAAAAAGCCCAAAGATAAATTCCTTTGGGCTTTTGGCGTTAATTAACTTTGACTAATGAACTACTTACGGTAGAGATATTAAACGTTGGGTCTGATTGTAGGTTCTGTTTTTGTTACCAGTAGTACAGCCACTAAGGGCAGTGGCTTGTCTGTTCGTTGTGTCAGGGATTAGATTTTTATTATGATCCTGACTCATCTGATTGACGTATCCTGTTCTGCTACAAGTCCGATGAGTGATAAAATACGAGAGTATCTTTAATGTCAAAAAACCTGTAAACATTAAAATACATTCTTAAATAATGTCTGGTTTAATTTTCAATACGATTTTAAGGTCTGAATTTGACATAAACATTAAATTTGTACTTTTTTAATGTTTGTTTTTGTATATTTGTAGCACAAACAACAAAAATGACCTATAAAATTAATTCTGACAGAAACACGCCATGGAATGATTTGCCTGAACTTCCCATATCCAAAGATATTTATTATACCATTGAAACACTGGAAAAGATGGGAGAAGCAAAAGCAGCACTGGCCAGGCTGCAGGGAAGGAGTGCAGCAATTCCTAATCAGGGTATTTTAATAAATACTATTAGTTTACAGGAAGCAAAAGCATCCAGTGCAATAGAAAACATATTTACAACTGATGATGAATTATACCGGGCATATAGTACAGATAAAACTGATTCTATTGAAGGAGCCCCAAAAGAAATTTTAAGATATAGAGAAGCCCTGTGGACGGGAATGAAATATATGAAAGAAAAAGACTTTTTTAATGAAGAATATTGCATTAGAATATATCAGGAAATAAAACAAACAAGTGATAAAATAAGACCTGCAGTTGCACAAATTATAATAAGGCAGGGTGCAAACGGGCCAGGCGCAGGTAAAGTTATATATACGCCCCCAAGGGGAAAGGGAATAGTTGAAATGAAATTAAAAAACCTGCTAAATTTCATGAATGATGATGATGAATTTAAAATTGACCCTATACTAAAAATGGCTATTGGCCATTTCCAGTTTGAAGCCATTCATCCTTTCAGAGATGGGAATGGCAGAACAGGAAGAGTCTTTAACATACATTATTTAACAAAAAAGGGATTGCTGGATCTGCCTATTCTATTCCTAAGTCGTTATATTATTGAAAACAAAGATGAATATTACAGAAGGCTGGAGGCTGTATCTCAGAAGGGTGAATGGAAAAAATGGATTCTATATATGTTGGATGCTATAAAAATCACTTCAATAATCACGTACAATAAGATAAATGATATCCTGAATACAAAAGATGCAATACTATCTGTGATTGAAAACGATACAAAAATAATAAGACCGGAACAAATCGTGGAAATGATTTTTATGCAGCCTTATACAAAAGTCAGTCATTTCACTAATAAAGGAAATTATGCGGAAAATACAGCACGTAACTATCTTAATATTTTATCAGAAATGGGAATCCTGGAAAAAAAAGTCATTCAAGGGCATCATTACTATCTGAATCTTGAACTGATAAGAATCTTATCTGAATAAAGGTTTCTAAATAAAGAATTAGCACCTGTATTGACTCTGTATGATAACCAGCCGTTATGACCGGAAAATCTCCGTAAGGGATATTTGGAAGATATATTAAACGGAGCTGAAGCAAATCCGATTTGCTAATTCGTGAGGAAAAGCATACTTTAGTCGTTGACTTAAGAATTAAACGGAATAACCGTAAAACAGGAATCCTGAAGATATAATATTTAAAAACCGGAGGCAGATATGAAAAAATCATTTATTTATTGTTTGTTGATCACATTATCATTTCTTCTTGCAGGATGCCTGGGTGCACCGAAAGTAAAAGTTAAATCAGTTGATTATGTTGAAAACATTGTTGTTCAGGGAGTATCCTACCAGTTTGAAAACCAGGATATTGTTGACATTAAAATGAATTTCCATTTTAAAAATGACCTGGCCCCGGGGCTCACAGCAAACTCAGAAGAACACAGGGCCAAAGTATACAGGGAAATTATTAAGGGAGCCACATTGTATTTAAATGATACGGAAATTGACAATTTTTGGGGATACTGGCCCAAGAAAAGCGGGAAAAACTATGCGAAATCCATGAGAATGTTCTATCATGTTCCGAAAGAGCGGCCAAAGAACAGCCTGAAATTTGTCTATGACGGAGAGGTGCTTGGAGATGCTGATTATCAGTATACATATACAAAATTCTGATAGTTGTCTTGCTGGCTCTCCCCTTCTCCGACGAAATATTATATGACGAAGATGATATCCTGGAAGGTTGACATCTCTTCCATCCTTTTCCCGGCAGCGCAACCTGAAAAGATGAGAGTGCCCATAGTGAGTCAGGCACTCTGTAAACCACTTTATGTATTTTTATTTCTTTTGATGTTATCGGTTTCCCAAAAATGACCAGTGCCCCATGAACATGAAATGAGGCACTGGCATGACTCTATGAAGTGAGAACCCCGAATTTAATAAACGTATACTCTTGTTACACTATTCAGATCCCTCCAGTATATCCATACGTCGTCACTATGATCGGTTGACCAGCCGGGATAGCAATAAACATATGTCCAGTCAGTGTTAGTGGTCCACTGCGCAAATCCCGTACCGACATAAAAATGCGAATTGGCACCTATGTGTGCCGGTTTGTTGTTATTTCCTATGCAATCGACCAGAATATTTGCAAGGTTAACATTGCATCCCGAGCTGTTACACCACTGGTACCAGTATGAATAGCCATATCCGCGGCTTGAGGTATATTTATAACCGTACCATGCCTTCTTCCATTGTGTCCAGCCTCCGCCACCGGAACAATAAGTCTCGCATGTGCCGCGAAACCACATCTGTACAGGATCAATGACATCCCTGCGCTGCTGGCTGCTGCGGGTTGTAGGACAACCTTCACCTGTACTTGTTGAAGGTATAAGGTTGGTTTTACCCTGGCTGAGGTCCCACCATCCGTATAAGCCCGCCCATGCATTATTATTGCATCCTGACCAGCATCCTGTATAATTGAAACTTGTGTTCGCCGGGATTTGAGTATAAAGGCACTGCGTTCCCCCTATCCACCTGTAAGTATATTCACCGGCGCCTATGCCCTTTATATAATTATAGGCCTCCCCGTGTTTATCCTCAGGAAATATACGCTGCACCATTTCCCTTGCATTTTCAGATCGCTTTGGAGTAAAATAACTTTCTTCAAAGTACTTCTTCAGATCATCATAGCTATTAATACTGTTATAGTGTACTCCGTCAATCAGCTTAACCGTATCTGCCATTTCCCCTTCAGCCTCGCCTGCTGTTTCCGAATCCCCTTTACCTTCACTGCTCAAATCAATATCTTTAGGTACAAACCCCGGCATCTCTCCAAAGTCGGAGACTTTCTTCCCATCCCTGTCCTCAAGAGAATAATAGCTCACACCGAATCTGTATGTCTTATAATTTGAATCAACGGTTATACCCTTATCCTTTGCACGTTGAGCAACTTTGAACGAATAAGGTATCCCCTCATGAGAAAAATTTACCAGCGGATAATCCTTGTCAGTTGCACTGAAAAGCAGCCAGCCTTCAGGCTTTTTACCGTCCCTGGTCAACCATACCTCATAATAGGCGACACCTTCAACACCGTATGAATAAACGGGAAATATCTTAAATGGGGTCTTTCCTGCAAATTCCTTTGTCCCCTCATTTATCGCCATGAACTCTCTTGTACGCTGTGTTATAGTTTTTGAAAAATCCCTGTACGTCGTGTCTTTAACAAAGTAATCCTTACAATATGCCTCAAACTTTGTTAAATCAACTGGCTCCTCCTTTTTCTGTTCTGCTTTCTCTTCTCTTTTACAACTAAATAAAAGAAATAAGAAAATAATGACAAGCGGGAAATAGATGTTTTTTTTCATGGTTTTCTTTTTTTGTTTAACATATGAAAGATCAGTGTTATAATATCTTACCGTTACTTTACTTTTATTTCATTTTTTTCAGAATATCCTCATGTAGTCTCCCGTGATTATATGATCCGAGGATCCTTTAATTGCTACCTTATGATCTTTGGATCAATATCTTTGGCATACTTCTTCAGAATGCTGAATATTTCTTCTGCACTGTATGCTTTTCCCGCTTCAAGATTATAATGTGTCATGTCAGACGCCGGGACAAAGACATCCCCGTCAGTGGTCTCTGCGCGGAATAGCAATATATGCATCACGGGAATTTGTATTATCGATACCTTACCGGCCTGAATATTCCGTTCTATGAACATGTCATCCATCTTTTTTGAAGACTCTCCCATCATTGTCATTGAGCGGCTTCCTCCAAATTCACCTGCAATAAGTTCACCATCTTTATCTATGACCTCCAGGCGTAATCTGTACTCGTTATTCACCATCACCGGAAACCAGTATTTCCTGGCATTTATAATTATCTTCTTATAATCAGACCCTTGTTCATACTTTTTCAGGTCTTCTATACCCATGTAATTTATTTCATAAGGTTTTCCCAGCACTGCATCTGAAGCTTCCCCATATTGCTTAAAGCCAAATGCTGCAAAATTCTCTTTATCTATAACATTTTTCAGATAAGTGTCAAGTGACCGGGATGCAAAAGATTTAAGATTATCTTCCGACTGCATCTGACAATAGACAGGTAGCGAAAAAAGTATTGTCAGGCAGAACAAATGTTTTTTTGTTAAAATATTTTTCATGACAAGTTTTTTAATGTTATGAAGTTATTCACCTGTATATTCAAAATCATAAAATGTGTTACCCCATTTATGCATATTATCATCCACAAATGCCTGGTAAGTGGTCACTACATCGTTGCCCCCGGGTGTGCTAACGCAGGTACTGTCAGTCAGGTCCTCCTCGCAATCCGGGGCCCATGGATCGAGGTATGAAATATATTGCTGTTCTCCAATCTCAACATACCCGTATGCTACCACAACGTGGCCCCCGTTCCAGCCTACAGGATACCACCACCATATAGTGTAAATAGGGCATTTCTCACAATATCTTCCGGATGAGATTGTCTCTTTAACATAGTCTTCGCTTTCCCAGATCCAGTATTTGTTACTGCTTTTTCCCCATTCCAGTTCTGACGATTTGTATTTGTATTTAAAATTCCAGTGTGTCCAGTTATCCTTGATCTGCTGAAGGCTTGCCCCGTAAAAATCCCAGCAGGGACATGCCCCGGGACAGTCGCTTGTGCAATTAGTTCCATGAACAAAGTTGGCTGATTCGTGCTGCGGTATCCTGTGTCCATAATAATCAGAAACCATTTCGGTACATGCTGCCCAGCACCAGCAATTGGTATGCTGAGGAAAGAGATTTACACTTACGCTTGCAAGTTTTGGCGGTTCACAACAACTATTGCTGGTAAAAATAATTATTACCGACAGCAATAGAATTTTAAAAGTTTTTTTGATTGAATTTAATCTGATCATTTCTATATAGTTTATGTTATATAATGAATTAATTAACCTGAAAAACATACGAGATAATGAAACGAAAAAAAACTCTGAAATTTCCTGTAACTAAATATCCCCGTTAACAAAAAACTTAAATGCAATATAAATATTATAAACACCAAAGTATTGTAAAAATCCGGCGTTTTAAAAATTATTCGATATTTATATCAGGACCAAAATCAACATATATACGGTTTCCCAGATAAACCGAATTTTTTCTTGTCCTGAAAAATAGGTCAGGTGAAAGTTTTAATACTTTATTAAACTCATTGATAAGATGAGGTTGATCATAATACCCGCACTTTACAATTATGTCATGCCAGTTAATAGTGGCTGACGATTTTAACAGGCGAATCAAAAAGTTAAATCTCCTGATGGAGCAATACTCTTTAAGTGTGATCCCTATTTCGCTTTTAAATTGCTTTTCAACGGTTCTTTGATGCACATTAAATTTGCCGGCAATACTTTTTAATGATACATTACCATAAGAATTATTTATGAAGTCAATTATCTCATTTATA
>CAZBUF010000109.1:0-2500 GCA_964495025.1 uncultured Bacteroidales bacterium
GTAAGGTGCTGTTGGTGAAAAGAGCGACAGTACTCATGAGATTTCGAACCGCCAAGTACGAGACCCGTACGCTTGGTGGTGTGAGAGGCTCTCCCCATCAGTAATTACTGGTGGGGCGGTCTACTCGATTAGCAACCGTGCATGTTGTTCTATATTAATCAACTACCATATTTTGTATTTAGTTTTTAAGGTATGGCAATTAAATAACAGTAAGTTATTTTACCTTTTTAGCTTGTCAGTAGCCAGAGGCGTGAAAGGAAAATGCTTACTGTTTAAATAACATATTATAATTCAATTTATTCTATTAATAATCTTTCAGTTTTATTAAATTTTTCATTGAAAATCCTAATTATATAGACTCCTTGTGGCTTACCTGATAAATCAATTTGTTTGACACTTCTTCCTGAAATTTTATTTTTAAATATAAGTTGGCTATTAATATTATATATTGTTATTTCAAATTTTTCCATGATTTTATTCTCAATCATGAATATCCCACTTTTTGATGGATTTGGATAAATAAGTGTGAGTTTAGGCTTTTGCTGTTGATTTAACTTAATCGAATGAACTTCTGTATATTCATCAGGTAAAGTTTGTGCCCCATTATATCCTGTAATATTATTACTATTTGTTGTGATATCATTGAATAATGTCGATCCCTTCGATTCATTAAAATGCCAAAGTGCACGTGTATTATCATCAACAATGAAATCTGATGTAGGCACTATATAATCCGAGCCATAACGCACCTTATCGGATATTCGAACTTCATCAATTCTACCTTGAAACGGATTGACTCCATTATTAGCTCCAATACATAATGGATTCGTATTATTATAAATTCCTGGTGTAATTTCAAAATTGCTTGCATTTTCGACCCTTTTGCCATCTAAAAATAATTGCATAGCATCCCATTCATTTGTGTATTCGTTATCAAAGCTTGCTGCCAGATGATGCCAACCTTCTGTGAGGTCAACATCATGTGTTAATCCTAAGTAATCCTTCAGGATATTAATATAAATAATGAAGATAATTCGATCTTGTTCAGGATCCTTAAGCCACAAATATAGAAAATATGAAGAGCTTTTAATCAGGAGTATTTGTATTCCTTCATTATTAATATTTGGAATATAAAAGAAGCATTCAATTGTAAAATCATCTGTTGAGCCATTTCCGATATCTAGCGATGAGTTATCTGCTATTGAAGCATAGTCGTCTATACCATCCAGTTCTAACCAATTACTAGAGCCACTATAAGGTCCTTGCGCAAAAAGATTTCCGTAAACGAAAATCAATACTAGTATAATAAAGATCAAATATTTCATACGGTTTAATATTAAATATTTGTTAAAAATTAATTACATCTTTATAATGTTTAATGTTTTAAATATAAACATATTATAATAAAATATATTAAAAAAGTTAGGTTTCCAAAAATAAGCTCTTTTGTCTTTGTGATTTGAGAGTTGGCAAAAGGGGGAAAACCAAATGTGATTATTATGGATTTGCAATACCATCTTTTAAGGATTGAAAAAACTAAATCTTTCATTCAATTTATTGCATGGTTGCTAAACGTGACCGCCGTTATCACTGCTATGGGTATTCTATATATTTGCATTCTTTGAGTTATTGCTTTTTTGCAATAAAATATGTACCGGTTCAGTATTAAATTCCTTGCTTTTTCCATTTTATCCTGTAATGTGTTTTCCATAAGGCATATTTATCCTGTTACATGTATATTCGATATACTGTTTTATTAGATTATATATGCCAAAGAACTTGTTAATCGTTTTTTACTATCCGAATTTATCCCCGGCCAGCTTACCTTTTTGTACCATCCTGCCTTTTTTGCATACAGGACATAATAATAAATCTTTACCTTCAGCTTTTAGCAATACTTCATGCCATAACAACCCTTCATAGGATAATCCTTTCAGAAAAGCTTCAAGCAAGAGGAAGCTGTGTATTTTTTTCGTCTTATTATTCACACAGGCAAGTATTCCAAAATACCTGATTTTGTAAAATCCTGACGGAAGAACGTGGAACAAGAACCTTTTTATAAATTCATCCGCGTATAGCTCCATCTGTTTCCATTTAACGGAACTTTTATAATCTTTCCACCGGAATTTTACTTTACCATTTTCCATATTGATAATCCGGCTATTTGTAATTGCAACCCTGTTGGTATATCGTGCAAGGTAGCCCACTACTTTCGACACTCCTCCAAAGGCCCTTTTTGTATATACATTCCACTCTTTTACCCTTAAAATCTTTTCAAGGTTATCAAAATCCCCGTAATTTATACCATTAATTTTTGGAGGGATTTTTAAATTCCTGTTTCTATATTCCCTCCTGAGTAACTCAATAAATTTTGCCCTGTACATTTTTGATAAAGCTCTGACAGGTACAAAGAACTTTTTCTGTGAATGTCTCCACTCCATTCCATCAACATCCAGTCCGCCTGCAGGAACTATCATATGAATATGGGGGTGGAACCGCA
>CAZBUF010000110.1:0-4223 GCA_964495025.1 uncultured Bacteroidales bacterium
GCCTCCTGAAAGCTCATTTGGCTTGTGTGTTATCCTGTCATACAAATCAACATCCTTAAGCAGCTCGGAAGCCCTGGTTTTTCTTTCATTCTTTGGTAATCCGGCATAAACCATAGGTAACATCACATTTTCCAGGGTTGAATACCTTGGCAGTAAATTAAATGTCTGAAAAATAAATCCTATTTCACTGTTTCTTATTTCAGCCAGCTGATTATCATCAAGTTTACTTACATCTTTATCCTTTAATATGTATTTACCGGAAGTTGGTGTATCAAGGCAGCCGATAATATTCATCAATGTGGATTTTCCTGAACCCGAGGGGCCCATAATAGCCACAAACTCATTTCTATCGATATCGATACTTATTGACCTCAGAGCCCTCACTATCTGACTGCCAACTGTGTAGTTCTTAACAATTTTCTGTATTTGAATTATTTTATCCATTGATTTGTTATTATCGTAAAACACTTTATATCTTTCTTCATATTCCGGTTATCAAAAAGTATAAAAGTAATATTTGCCATTATACTTTTAAAATCTTATTACAAAATTCTGCTTTTGTACACTTTTATTAGGGTATACGATGCCCATAAAGAACAGATCCACTGTGATTCCTGATGCAGGATCCGATTTTATCCTGTTCCATGCCTCATTCATACTTTCTGACCAGTTAATATCATCAAATATAATAATATGGTTATTTTTTGCCTTCTCCATGAATTGACTGTAATACTTCAGGGTCGCTTCTTTTTCATGATTACCGTCAATAAAAACAAGTACATTCTTCTCTAAATTCCTTATTATTCCGGGAAGGGCATTTTCAAAACTGTCATTTATAACTTCAACATTATGTATGCCGGCAGCCTGAAAGTTTTGCCCGGCAATCCCGGCAAGGGCACTGTTTGCTTCTATGCTTATTACCTTAGCTTTCTCATATCCTTTGGCCATGTACATGGTGCTTATGCCAAGGGACGTGCCCAGTTCAATCATGGTATCAGGTTTAAAATATCTTACAAGCCTGAACAGCAGCCTTCCGGATTTTTTATTAACAGACGAATACCTGGCAATATCCCTTATATTCCTGTTTCCTGTTTTGAACCTGTGTGAGCCCGCACCTTGATCAGCAAATGAAATGGCTTTTTCCGAGCCGTTCATTGTTTTTCTTATTTGTTCCACCTCATTATATGCCTGGTAATTGAAATTGTCATTAAAAACACCGGTTATCAGGTTATAAACGAAAGGTGAGTGTATGCCGTATCCATATTTGTGCCTGGCAAATATTTTGTATTTTATATAACGAAATATGAAATTCAGCTTATCCATTTATATTTATTTATAATTGCTTCAGCCCTGGCATCCGCCTTCGCGCTCATTACCCCGCCGGCCTCAATCTTCTTCTTTTCCTGCACCGGCAAAGTAACATCATTTAGGTTTTAATTCACTAAATGTGCAAATTTAGTTTTCAAATTTGAATTTACTTTTACGATATTTACTATAATCTTTATTTTTAATATGAATGGCATATTAGACCAGGAAATTAAATATCTTAAAGGAGTGGGGCCGGCAAGAGCGGAACTTCTTAACAAAGAGTTGAATATATTCACATTCGGCGACCTTTTATATTATTTCCCCTATAAATATATTGACAAATCAAGGTTTTACAAGATAAATGAGATCAATACAACTATCGCATTTATCCAGATAAAGGGAAGGATATCAACTTTCAGAACAGAGGGCCATCCCAGGAAAAAGCGGTTGATAGCTGAGTTTGCTGATGATACGGGGACTATCGAACTTGTATGGTTCCAGGGGGCGAACTGGATAATAAAGAATTATAAGACAGATGTCGAATATATAGTGTTCGGTAGGCCTGCCCTTTATAACAGGAAAATATCAATTGCTCACCCTGAGATTGAATCCGTTGATAAACAGGATACTGATGTCAATTCAAAATACCAGGCCCAGTATAATACCACTGAAAAGCTTAAGAACAGCTATGTAAATTCCAGGACAATATATAAACTCATAGCTAACCTTATAAACTATCTTTATACTAAAATTGAAGAGACCTTGCCCGGCTATCTGCTGGATAAACTGAATTTATTGCCCCTTGATAAGGCTTTATTAAATGTCCATTTTCCGCAGAATAACGATCTTCTGCGCAAAGCTAACTACAGGCTTAAGTTTGAAGAGCTCTTCTTTATTCAATTGAATATATTAAAATTAAAAAATTTACGGGCGATATCATTTAAAGGATTTGTATTCTCTAAGGTCGGGGACCACCTGAATGACTTTTATAAGCAAAAGCTTGATTTTGAACTGACCGGGGCACAGAAAAGGGTAATTAAAGAGATAAGGAAGGACCTGGGCTCGGGCAAGCAGATGAACCGCTTGCTGCAGGGTGATGTGGGCAGCGGCAAGACGCTTGTGGCCCTAATGTGTATGCTTATTGCGCTGGATAACGGCTACCAGGCGTGCCTTATGGCACCAACGGAAATTCTTGCCAACCAGCATTTTGATACAATAACCAAATTTCTTGAAGGATTGAATATTAACATCCGCCTTCTTACCGGCACTACCAGGAAGAGCGAAAGGGATATTATTTATGAGGAACTGCTGAGCGGGGAATTAAATATTCTGGTTGGCACTCATGCTTTGCTGGAGGACCCTGTAAGATTCAGAGACCTGGGATTAGTGATTATAGATGAGCAGCACAGGTTCGGGGTTGCCCAGAGGGCTAAACTTTGGAAGAAGAACGAACAGCCCCCTCATGTGCTGGTGATGACTGCCACACCTATACCACGTACGCTGGCAATGACACTGTACGGCGACCTTGATGTGTCGGTCATTGATGAGATGCCGCCGGGAAGAAAACCCGTGCAAACAGTGCATTATTTTGATTCAAAGCGCTTGCCGATGTTCGGCTTTTTGAGGAAGCAGATAAAGGAAGGCAGGCAGATATTTATTGTTTACCCGCTGATCAAGGAATCGGAAAAAATGGATTACAAGGACCTTGAAGATGGCTATGAAAGTATCTCAAGGGCTTTTCCCCCTCCGGAGTACCTGGTTGTCTGTGTTCATGGAAAGATGAAACCTGCCGAGAAAGATTCAGCAATGAAGCATTTTGTCGAAGGCAGGGCACACATTCTGATAGCAACAACTGTTGTTGAGGTTGGTGTGGATATTCCCAATGCTTCGGTGATGGTTATTGAAAGTGCCGAAAGGTTCGGTCTGTCGCAATTGCACCAGCTGCGGGGCAGGGTAGGACGGGGGGCCGACCAGAGCTACTGCATACTTATGTCGTCACCAAAGATGACCAATGAGGCAAAAAAGCGTATAGAGACAATGACAAGGACAAATGACGGCTTTGAGATAGCGGAGGTTGATCTGAAGCTCCGCGGGCCGGGAGACATCGAAGGTACGCAGCAGAGTGGCATTCCCTTTGACCTGAAAATCGCCAGCCTTGCCCAGGACGGCCAGATACTGCAGTATGCAAGGGATGTAGCAACAAAGATACTTGAGGATGATACCGGGCTGAAAAATGATGAGAATAAGTTACTGGTAAAAGGGCTGAAGAAAATGTCAAAAAGTAAAATTAACTGGAGTGTGATAAGCTGAAATAAGGGATACTATCCCTGCAACAGGGATAGTATCTTCTCATCAGATTTCTTCAGGATACTATCCATACATCAGGATCGTGCCGGGATAGTATCCCTAATTTATTTGTACAACTTACTTGACTCGTATTCAAAATCATCATATATTGTATTGCTTATTTATTATAGACCAATTATCAGTTATTGAATCTATAAATTATCTGGTTAAGGCAATATGTTTTACTTTTAAACTCTATTAATATGAAAAAGAAAAAGTCAGGTTACAAATCTGTAACATTTACATTTAGTTTTTTACATAAGTGTTTTAATGTATTTATTGTTTTACTGCTTCTGAGTTCTAATTTGTTATTAAATGCTCAGACATTACCACGTCTGAGGGTCAGCACTACCTATCCTCGTATGCTGGAAACAGAAAATGGCGATCCGTTTTTCTACCTGGGCGATACCGGATGGGAATTGTTCAGGATGCTTGATACAACAGAAGTGGAATCATATTTTCAGACACGTAAAAGCCAGGGATTTAATGTAATTATGGCTTGCAGTCATGGAGTTGAATGTAAAGATTATCCAATGAACACTGCTAATCGTTATAATCAGAAACCTTTT
>CAZBUF010000111.1:0-5080 GCA_964495025.1 uncultured Bacteroidales bacterium
TATTATAGCCTGATCAAACTCTTCTTCTTTCCTGAAGCTGCTGCCCGATAGTCGTTCCAGTTCCGGAAGAATTTTTTTCAAACCCTTGCTGGTTTTTAACAGGTCGAAAGTACTTTCATCCATCTCAAAACGGGTAAGCCTAAGTTCTCTGGCAAGTTTATCACCAATAAATACAGGTTTTCTTGCTTCCGCAGTAAGAAACTTACCACCCCCCGGCACTGTTAGCTCCGAAATTCCTGAAACAAGTTTTTCAGCTTCCGGATCGACTCCTTTTATTATCACTCCTGAAGCACTTCCTGATGTACTTGCCATGGCAAATACCTTAATCCTTGATGATACAGCTTTTACTTCCTCTATCTTATTAATACTATCAGTTAAAAGAACTGTATTCCGGATCACATACTTTGTTTCATTGTTTTCAAGGAACTTACTATTGTGAATCTGTATATGGGAAACTTCTATACTTATTGCCTCATTGATTCTGTGATTGATCATTCCAACCATTATAGCTGTTGAAAAGACGCCACCAAAAATACCTAATGTAACAGCAGCAATGACTACTCCGCTTCTCACTTTGTTTCGCCAGATGTTTTTCCAGGATATTGACCAGATCATATTTTTATTTTTTAATGTTATTATTTAAACTCTCCGGGCTTTTACCTCATCTAATTTTATAGTTGAATATACCGGATATAATATGGCAAGTAAATAGATCACGAGGACAATAACTGATTGTCCGATAAAGAATCCTTTATCCATCGAAAAGGCCATAACCGGTTCAATCCCGTATGATTCATAGATCTCTGCAAATTCACCCGTTAACCGGATAGGGTATTGATTAAAAAAATAAATAACCGGTATGCTAACAACAATTCCACTGAATAACCCTATAAATCCCAGTATAATTATTTCCATTATGAGCACAAAACCCAGCTTAATCTTTTTCATACCTACTGAAATCATAATGCTAAACTCACGCCGTCTTTCTGAGATCATCATTAATAAAGTCCCCAGAACACCAAATCCCACTATAAGATATAACAAGCCCAACATAATGAAGCCTGAAGACTGGTCCGATTCTATTTGCTGAACAAGTTCCTTATTTATTTCCTTCCATTGCATTACTTCGTAATTGTTATCATCCAGTCTGGCACTTACACTACTTACAGTTTCATCCAACAATTCAGGATCTTTTATATTGATAACAAGAGAAGTCAGCATGTCAGGGGCATCATAAAAATACTGGCATGCCGGCAATGCCATGAAAATGATCCTTTTATCAAGTTCCGGATTTGGCAAACTGATTATTCCCCTTACAGGAAAAATCCCGGCTGCAGTAGTACCATGATAACCCTGACTGAGTAATGTAACCGTATCATTCAGTTCTATTTTCAGATATTCTGCCAGTCTTTGTGAAATTAATATCCCGTTATCATCTGATAACAGGTAATCCCCTTTTACCAGGTTCTTTTCAGGATTCGACAACTCTTTTTCCTTTTCAGGGTCAATCCCTACAACCAGGATACCCTTTGTATTTTCACCTGTTGACGCCAGTGCAAATGATTCCAGCCGGGGTATAACAACTTTGATATTATCTACTTTCTGAACAGAATCGACAATTGCAGGGGAATACCTGAAAGTATTATCAATACTTTGTTCACGCCAGTACCCGTATTTATGTACCTGAATTGCCCCGGAAAATGACTCTACTATACTGTTGACCCAGTGGCCATAAACGCCTACCTGCATCGATCTCATAACCAAAGCAAAGAATAAGGCAAAAAACACCGAAGCAGTTGTAATGATGGTCCTCCTTTTATTGCGCCAGATGTTTCTCCATGCAAGTTTTAAGTATTCTTTCATTTGTTTAAATTTTTAACTATCTAAAAATAAATTATCCTTTTTAAGTTATCTGACCCTTTTCATATTCTGCTGTGAAAAAAAACCGTCATCTATTGGTTTGTTAAAACTTAAACTTTCAATTATTACTATAGTTTTTTGCCCTTCCTCTTCTGCAGGTATAATTTCCATTATTGAAGGCAGTTTTCTGTCATCAAAGATCTTCACATCTGATGAAAGCATGGTACGTATTAAATACCCGTCTTCATCATAATACTCAGCTTTCATTTGAAAATATTCGTTTTTTGAAATCCAGGTAATGATTTTTCCCCATACAACTGCTGCATCCTCTCGGGGAATAAGTTCAATCTTATAACATGCGTACCCCTGTGTATCTTCCTCTCCGAGCAATTTCTGAGAGTAATCATCCAGAATGGACGTTTCACGTAGAATGTCATCATTTGAATAATCTGATCCCATCCATCCCTGTGACATCATAGAAGGAGGCAGTTTGATCATCCTGGATATATTGGGATTCCAGCTCCATAACTCATTGTATCGCTTAAGAAATGACTGTCCTTTCTCTTTGGCGGGTGCAGTAACGAGCGAAATTGAGAAATCCTTCCCTTTTGACCATGATTTAACAGTTATGACCCTTTGCCATGCAGGGCGTACGATTTTTACAGTCATAACCCCCTGGCTTGTTTTTTCACCCATAAATTTTTCCTCGGCTTTTTTAACGATCTGCTCCGCTGTTATATTCTGGCCCTGAACCAGAACCGCTGTAACTGAAAGTATTAATTCAATTGCAACTACCCTTAATAATCTTTTTACCTTCATGATGTTTTAATTTAATTGTTTTCTGACATACCTTTCGATTAATGTCTGCTTTATTTTTTCCAGAGGGAAATTCTCAGTATCAATAACATAATGAAAACATAAGCCGTCAAGTATAGCCCCGAATAGTTTACTCTCCACATCGGGATTGTCATATCCCTTTCTTCTGAAATACTCCTCCAGCATCTTAAATATTGGCCCTATAATTTTCAGGAAATCGGGTTCAAACATGTTTAATACACTGGGCTGTAAAATAATAGCAAAATACAATTTCCAGTACTTTGTATTTGATTTTAATATTTCAAAGATCTGATTAATGAAATATTCAAGCTCTTCAGTGGTTAATATCCCATCTCCGTTAGGATCAAATTTTTCAGTAATATTACTAAGTCCTGATATTATAATCTCCTTGAGCAATTCCTCCTTGCTGCTAAAATAATTGTACATTAATCCTTTTGAAATACCTGCCAGTTTTGCTATTTTGCTAATCGAAGTGCTATGAAATCCTTCATCTGCAAAAAGTCTGAGCGCTGTTTCAAGTATTAATGCCCTTTTCTGCTCCCTTATCTGTATATATTGTTTTTCTGTTCTTGGCGACATTTTATTATATTTATAGACTGAACGTTCAGTCATTGCTAGTTCATTAAAAAATACCTTCAACGGTATTTATTCTATTTTATGACTGAACGTTTGGTCAAATATAAAACATTTTATTATTAAAAGTCAAATATTTTGTTATTTTTTTTGAGGATCTGAAAATATATTTTATTATATGCTGATAATCTGACTTTTAAGCAGGTCTTAATATTTGAAATTATTCTCATCTGTATTGTTCTTTCCTGTTTGCAATATTCAGCCTTTAACCGTGTATAATAATTATTATAATGGTATTACAATGTTTTAATTAATAAAATGTAAATTCCCGTATCACAATTTTTAAGGTTGTTTTTCATTAAAAAGCCTGGTGATGCAAAATTCCGGGTATTATTTTATTATTTTGTAACAAAACATATATGTGATACGTCTTAAATCAGGAAATATTTCCAAATGACGGTAACCGAATACAATAAGAGTGTTGATGATTTTGCTGACGGCCTTTATCGTTTTATTCTGAAAAACATAAAGGATGAAGACAAAGCAAAGGATATTATACAGGATACTTTTGAAAAACTGTGGGTAAAAATTTCAAATGTTTCTTATATAAAAGTAAAATCATACCTGTATACAACAGCATATCATACTATGATAGACTTAACAAGAAAAGAGAAGAGAAAGGAAGATTTGGATTCTGTAAATACCGATATGTATTCATATTCCGGTCATTATACTGATTTGTCAGAAGTCCTTGAGGAAGCAGTAAACAAGCTTCCTGATGATCAGCGGTCAGTTATTTTATTAAGGGACTATGAAGGCTATTCTTATAATGAGATTGCTGAAATCACAGGATTAAATGAATCCCAGGTTAAAGTCTATATATACCGCGGACGCTTGTATCTGAAAAAATATATAGGTAGTATTGAAACGGTAATATAAATTTAAGAACGATCAGACCATGAATATTACCAGAAAAAATTATGAGGTTTTCCTGACCGATTATATCGACGGCAGGCTGGACCCGGCGAAGTCAACGGAGCTTATGGATTTTCTGTCTATGAATCCTGACTTAAAAAAAGAATTTGAGGAATACGAATACATAAATATTTTACCGCCTGAGAATATTTATAAACATAAGAACCTGCTGAAAAAATCGTTTTCTGATATAAATAAAATTGATGATACAAATTTCGATGAATTATGCATTGCCTCCCTGGAAGGGGATTTGGAAAAGAAAGATGAGACAATTCTGCAAAATTATCTTGAAAACAATCCTGAAAAGCAAAGGGATTACAAGCTTTACACAAAACTCCGTTTAAAACCTGACAATAGTATTCACTATCCCGGAAAAGGCAATATCAGGAGACCTGTGATATTTGCACATAAGAAAAGAAGCCTGTATTTGGTTCTCTCATCTGCAGCAGCTGTAATAATTATGATAATGCTTGTTTTCATAGATAGCAAAGAAAAAAAGGATATATCAAAAATGCAGATATCTAAAATTATAAAGGAAGAACAGCTTATTGAAGAAACGGGCAACCGGAATAAAACTGGAAATGATAAGGAAATAATTGCTGATGTAAAAGTAAAACAACAGGATGAAAATATAATATTGGCGGGAATTAATGAAAATGTACCGGATAAAACTGAAAATGACGGATTAATAAGAAAAGAAGAGATGCTGGTTTATTTAACGCCCGTAAAACCTTTGATAACCGGCGCTTATGAATACCCTTCGGCTTTGCAGAATAGAACTAATCCTGTAAAAGTTCACCGGGAAGAATATCCTGTAGCCAGAAACCTGACAATT
>CAZBUF010000112.1:0-3141 GCA_964495025.1 uncultured Bacteroidales bacterium
TATTAAACCACAAAAAAGGAGGCTGTCCCCTCTTGAAGGAGGCTGTCCCCTCTTGAAGGAGGCTGTCCCCTCTTGAAGGAGGCTGTCCCCTCTTGAAGGAGGCTGTCCCCTCTTGAGCTGTCCCATTTTATATCCTAATAACTTTAAATTCAGGAAATAGATTTTAAAATTTTCATTGCTTTATCCAAATCATCCTCATATACTTTAATATCAATTGAAATATTAGTAGGGGTCATAAAAGGCACTGGTTTTACTGTTCTCATATTTTCATTGCTTGTAACATAATCTATCCGGGCTTCGTCAAGCATATTTTTTAAGAGATTGTATTTAATATCAAAGATATTATCAAATATTGCCAGTGTTATTAATTCTTTCATATCACCATACTTAAAAATACGTGCATAATGATTATTCAGTTTTTTTAATTATGCCGGGCCCAAGTTTTTCTTCAAGTTCTTTTATAGCTTCTTCGCCCGCTGCACAGGGAAGAATAATTATATTACTTATGATATTTTCTTTTTTATCTGTTAGAAAAATTTTCATTTCTCCAATGCCTTCGAATTTTACATTTTGCAATACAAAAAATGCATGCAGAGTACCACTTGATGTTTCAATTTCCTGTTCTGCCATTATTGCTTTTTCTTCTAATTCGACACCTTCATTAACAAAAACAGTATACATTGCCACCTTTACTTTATTCTTTTTATAATTCAGATTTTCATATAAAATTTCACATCTTGCCTGGGTGAAACTTGTTGCTTCAGAAGAATAAGTTGCTCCGTATTCTGTATAACTTATTTTAAGCCATCGATATCCCGGAGCTGAAATTTTTATAAGTCCTTCACCACTTGCAGTTGATTTGGAATTTTGAATATTTTGCCCGGAAATATTAACATTGCAATATGACATGGCAAATAATAAGGCTGTAAAAATCAAATTTCTTAGCATTTTCTTTAGTTTTAAGTTATTAAATATATATTTGTTTAAGTTAAATAAAATGTCTGGCGATATGGCGCGTTTTGATCAGCTGTACAATATGTTATATGAAGTACCACGCTAAAACCATTCAGAGAATATATATCTAGTATAATGTTAAAAGAGTCCAAATACCGCATGCTGCGTCGACTGCGCCAAACCCGATGAGCATAGGCTTTGCTTTTTTAGTTACAACAAGTAAAACGAAACCAATAAAAATTGCGAATCTTCCGACCACGGTTGCCCAAAAAAAAGGTGTTAGTTCATTCTGGGCAGCGATGATGTAATAAAAGCCTAATATTGCAATAATGAGTCCCATTACTCTTATCCAGGGCTCATTTGTTTTTGGAAACTTAAATAATGGTAAAACTGCATTTGGCATTAATAAGAAACCGGTCCCAACGATAATAACATAGGCGCCAAACACAAAAACACTAATAGCAGATGCGCTCATAATTACCTCCTTTTTTTTAATAGTAGGCTATAGCGTGGTTATTCATGTAACGAGTTTATAAACAGCAAATTTATTGCAATAAATATACTAAAATAGGTACATATTCCAAATTATATTTGGGATTTGATCATTTGGAAATTGAGATTTGGGATTTATTTGAGATATGTTTTTTGGGATTTGTCATTTATTGAAAGGAGGCTGTCCCCTTTATTGTCCCCTTTATTGTAATTTAAAATGGTAAGTGATATATCCTTTCTGGTGAAAGGGGGCGTCGGATTTGTTGGTGAACCTTGATTTCAGGGCGGCATCCCTGGCAGCATTCAGTAAATAAGTATCCAGTGTTGTTGAGCCTTTAACGCCACTGGTAGCATTAACAACATTTCCCTGCCTGTCAACGGTGATCTCAACAACCACCTTACCCTGTTTCTGGTAGTTTAGCTCAGGCTTCGGCAATGATAAGCCTTCCCTGCCCTCAAGACTGAATGATATGCCGCTGCCGTAACTTAAGCCGGAGCTATTGTTCGAATCCTCATCGCCCTCAGAGGTACCCATATTCCCATAATCATTTGACTGCCCTTCCGAAGCATCCGACCCGGAATCTTTATCCTTGCCTTTGTACAGGGCATTTGTATTTACCTCTTTCGGCTTTACCACGGGTTTTTCTACCGGCTTTTCCACTGGCTTAACCGGCGGTTTTTCTATGACCTTCTCCTCCTTCTTCGTTTCTTTTTTCTTCACTGCCGGAGCCTCCTCAAAATCCTGGGTCATAATATCTATCTTTGAGTCAGTGCTTATCACTGATTCTTCAGCAGGAGCAGGCTGTTCAACTTTCATCTCTGCTTCAGAAGCTGTTATTCCCTTTCCGAATTCTTCATTCCCGAAATCGATCTTAATTCCTTCAATACCGGGAAGAGGCTTTGGTTCCGTAAAACCAAAAAAGATCAATATAAGCAGAAGTATATTGTGGAATATTATTGTCCCTAATATGCCATTTTTATCCTTTGGCATGATCGATAAATTTAATCTTCAGGTGTCGTGGCCAAAATCAATTTATATTTGTTGTTCTTAGCTATATTCATAACTTTCACAACCTGTTCAAGAGGTACACTCCTGTCAGCAAGCAGGGAGATCGTAGGCTCGATCCTGAAATTCAGCCTTTTCTGCAGGATAGGTTCCAGCTGATCAAAGTTCACCATATCATCATCAACATAGAACTCCAGGTTCTCAGTGATCGACACTTTTATGATCGGTGTTTCTTCTACCTGGTTCGTACTTTGCGGAAGAGATAATTTTAACGCATTATCTACTATTATAGTGGATGTAAGCATGAAAAAGATCAATAACAGAAAAACAATGTCTGTCATTCCTGACATGCTGAAGGCTATGCTTACTTTATTTCTGGGTTGTATTGCCATAAAAATGTTTTTCTATTGTTTTTTAGAAGGTTCATTTAGCAGGTCCATAAACTCTGTTGAGGTAGCTTCCAGCTGAAATACGATCTTTTCAATATTCGTAACCAGCCAGTTATATGCAAAGTATGCCAGTATTCCAACGATCAGGCCGGCAACAGTTGTTATCAATGCCTGGTATATTCCGTTTGACAGTTGTGATACAACAATGTTGCTTCCGGCTTCCGACATATCAATAAAAGCACGGATCATTCCCATTACCGTGCCAAGGAATCCTATCATAGGTGCACCTCCTGCAACAGT
>CAZBUF010000113.1:0-4527 GCA_964495025.1 uncultured Bacteroidales bacterium
ATTACATCCTGTATTTGATGAAAAAGCCATATTGAAAGCAAATATTGTGGCAAAAGGGCTGCCTGCTTCGCCGGGTGCCGCAACAGGACAGATAGTGTTCTTTGCAGATGAAGCTGAAAAATGGACAAATGAAGGTAAAGATGTTCTTCTTGTAAGAATTGAAACATCGCCTGAGGACCTCTCCGGCATGAATGCAGCAAATGGCATACTTACCGCACGCGGTGGCATGACATCTCATGCTGCGGTTGTGGCAAGAGGGATGGGGAAATGTTGTATATCAGGTGCAGGCAGTATAAGTATCGATTATAAAGTACGGAAAATGAAAATCGGTGGCAAGATGTTCAATGAAGGAGACTGGCTTTCCCTTAACGGTTCAACGGGAGAAGTATATGAAGGGAAAATTGACACTATTGATCCTGAACTGAGCGGTGATTTCGGAGAACTCATGAAGCTGGCGGATAAGCACCGTAAAATAAATGTAAGGACAAACGCTGATACTCCTCATGATTCAGTGGTGGCAAGAAACTTCGGGGCTGAAGGTATCGGGCTTTGCCGTACCGAGCATATGTTCTTTGAAGGTGACAGGATAGTGGCAATGAGGGAGATGATACTTGCCAAAGATGAAGAAGGAAGAAGAAAAGCGCTGAAAAAGTTATTACCTATACAAAGGTCCGATTTTGAAGGCATATTTGAAGCAATGCATGACCTGCCTGTGACTATAAGGTTGCTTGATCCCCCCCTGCATGAATTCGTGCCGCATGAAGAAGCCAACCAGAAAGAAATGGCAGATGAGATGGGCGTTTCAGTTGACTATATAAAACAAAAGGTGAATGAATTATCCGAATTCAATCCTATGCTCGGACACAGAGGATGCCGACTGGGAATAACATACCCTGAAATCACAGAAATGCAGGCCAGGGCAATTATTGAAGCTGCCCTGAATCTTAAATTAAAAGGCATAAAGGCTATTCCTGAAATAATGGTCCCTCTTATCGGTACGGTTAAAGAGCTGAAGTTGCAGGAAGAGATCATCAGGTCAGTTGCAGAACAGGTATTTCATGAAAAAGGAGACACTATAGAGTACCTTGTTGGCACAATGATTGAGATCCCCCGTGCAGCACTTACTGCTGATGATATAGCTGAAGTTGCAGAGTTCTTCTCTTTTGGCACAAACGACCTTACTCAGATGACTTTCGGTTACTCAAGAGACGATGTTGGAAAATTCCTGCCTATATATATAAATAAAGGCGTTCTGAAAAATGACCCTTTCCAGATTCTGGACCAGGAAGGAGTAGGACAGCTTATTGATATGGGTGTTAAAAAAGGACGAAGCAAAAGGGCAAATCTGAAAATAGGGATATGTGGCGAACACGGCGGCGAACCAGGTTCAGTTGAATTCTGCCACAGGGTTGGCATGAACTATGTAAGTTGTTCACCGTTCAGAGTGCCTATTGCCAGGCTGGCTGCAGCACAGGCTGCACTAAAAGATAAAAAATAAGCTTTTATAACATTATATTATTAAAAGGGGCTGTCCAAAAAGTAGTCATTCCGATCCCGCTTAGGCGGGAGAAGGAATCTTTTCAAAATTATTTATTTATTATCAAGAGATTACTTCAGTCATTCTTCCTTCGTAATGACGTATTCAAATCTTTCAAGTCAGCCTCTTTATTTAAATTCATATGAATTATATAAAATGATCCTGATGCGATTAATAACGCAATGACACCATATAAATATTCAGCAAAAAGTATTTTACCAATTCCGTACATTGTGGCATAAATTGCTGCGATACCGCAAAACCAGTTAACAAATAACCTGCCGAATCCGGCATCATGCTTTATGTCATTCAGCTCCTTGCTGATCTTTTTCCAGCCGATGCCTCCGGGATACACCCTTTTATAAAATGAAACAAGAACATCCCTGTCTACCGGTTTTGTAATAAAGGTAACTGTTAACCAGACTATTGTTGTTCCTGCGACAATAGGGAATAATGTCAGCGGTGATTCAAGCCCCATTCCTTTTATGTTTATTGATATCGCATGAGAAAAAACACTCATTTCAACATGAATACCATGAGAAGATAAGGGATATAATAATAAAGGTGCGATCATTGCAGATATTTCGGACCATGCGTTAATTCTCCACCAGTACCACCTGAGAATCAGTACAGCCCCCATTCCCGCGCTTACATTCAGAATAAATATCCATGCCCCTGAGATAGTGGTTAAAAAATATCGCGATATTAACAGGGAGAATAATACCAGGATCATTATACATACCCTGGAGATATTAACATAATGGGATTCATTCCCCGATTTGTTCAAAAATCTTTTGTAGAAATCATTTATCAGGTATGAAGTTCCCCAGTTCAACTGCGAAGCTATCGTCGACATATATGCAGCCATAAAAACGGCTATTAATAAGCCCAGCAAACCTGCGGGGAGATACCTTACCATTAGTTTCGGATACATAACACCAGGGTCAACTGTATTTTCATACTTTTCATAAAAGCTCATAAAGGTCTTATCACTTTCAAGCTGACTGTTGCTTTTATTTATTCCCCCGTCATTATATACTTCTTCCACTCTTTTAAACATTGCGGGATCTTCCTTCTCCAATATATACTTATCTTTTGCCCTTGGTAAAATTACAAGCGCTGCAAGTGCAACAATTATCCATGGCCAGGGCCTGATAGTATAATGTGCAATATTAAACCAAAGAGTTGCCAGCAAGCTGTGTTTTTCATCTTTTGCGGAAAGCATACGTTGTGCCACATACCCTCCCCCACCCGGATCCGATCCCGGGTACCAGCTCGACCACCATTGAATGCCGACATATGCAATAAACGATCCTGCTGTTAATGCAAGAGCACCACCCGTAAGTTCCCTTGTTGATAATTTTCCTATTTTCGGAAAAAAATCCAATATTTCCGGCGACAACTTTGATGACAGAGATTTAAGATTCGATATCTGGGGTAACTTTACCACAATTATGGCGAGAATGATGCAACCGGCCATTGCAAAAACAAACTGAAAACTGTCAGTTCTTATAGTGCCGAGCAACCCTGAAGCCAGGGAATAAACCGCAATTATCAAGGCCAGTATTACAACAAGCAAAAACGGATCAAATCCCGGCAATGTAATATGGAATATCTTTTCCATGGCTTTATGTACCCATCCGAGGACTATGGCATTCAGGAACAGGCCAAGGTAAATTGCCCTGAATCCTCTGAGAACAGATGCTTCCAATCCGGAATACCTTATCTCTATCAGTTCCAGATCAGTCATTATTCCCGACCTTCTCCATAACCTTGCAAAGAAAAATACTGTCAGTAATCCGCCGATCGCCAGGTTCCACCAAAGCCAGTTTCCTGCAATTCCATTTTTAGCAACCAGCTCTGTTACAGCTAATGGTGTATCTGCGGCAAAAGTAGTAGCAACCATTGCAGTACCGGCCAGATACCATGGCAGGTTCCTTCCCGATAAAAAGAACTGCCCGGTGTCTTTGCCTGCCCTCCGTGAGTAATAAGCAGCCGTTACAAATATCACTATAAAAAATACAGCAATTACAATTATATCAAATACATTAAGATTCGTCATGATCCGGCCGTACACATTTTTATTAAAGTAGTCTAATATATACTTAAATTTGTTTTTTATCTCAAATGAAAAAATATTTATCTTAAAAAAACATTAAATGTGTTAAAAAACATATTTTTAAAATAATTTTTCTTTTTTTTGCAGAAAAGTTTTAAGATCTTAAAATTAAATGAAAAACCTGTTTATGAATAACCTTAAATTGCAAAAGAGGACATCAGACACTATTAGCTGAACTCCATTTTAGTGCGCAGGCTGAAGCCCAAAAGATACAGTTATGGTAAAAGGCCCGTAAGTGAAAAGAATAATGTCAGTATTTTATTAAAAGAATAAAAAGATGAAAATAAATCAAAACACTTTAAGTAAGGAAGATTTAAAAAAATTAGAGTACCTGAATAATCCCAGGATTTTAACAATTGTTAAGGAATTTACCAGTTTACTGAAGCCTGCTAAAGTTACAGTTATCACTGATTCTCAGGAAGATATTGATTATGTGAGAGAATTAGCTTTAAGAAGTGGCGAAGAAAGAAAACTTACTATGAAAGGCCATACCATTCATTATGATAGCTATGATGATCAGGCAAGAGATAAGAATAACACAAGTGTCCTGGTTACTCCGGGTATAAAGATGAGCAAGGTAATTAATACAAAACCCAGAGAAGAGGGAGTTAAAGAAATTTTAGAAATCATGGATGGAGCTATGGCAGGAAAAGAGGTTCTGGTAAGATTTTTTTGTCTTGGGCCTTTAGGATCCAAATTCTCAATTTGTGCTATGCAGATAACGGATTCTTCATATGTTGGACATAGTGAGGATATTCTTTACAGATCAGGTTATGAAGAATTTAAAAAGCTAAATGGTTCTGAAGATTTCTTTTATCTGGTGCATTCGGCAGGTGAATTAGATGAAAGGGGTAACACAAAAAACATTGAT
>CAZBUF010000114.1:0-2014 GCA_964495025.1 uncultured Bacteroidales bacterium
GAAAACAAATATTATTTCAGTCTTTGAGCAAAAGCTGGCCTCTGTAAAAACCCAATCAATTGAACAACTGGCAAACTCAAAAAATATTCCTGACAGGATCCTGGCATGTGAGATAATGGGGCACCAGGAAAAAGTGTCCAAATTTAAATCTCTGCTGGTTAACCTTTCCAGGGATTTTGAGCCTGATATCAAATTTGCCGCCATAAGGGCGATGGCAAGGGTAAGCAGTCCCGAACACACTCATATCCTTATCGGGTACCTGTCCTCCCCCGTGTTTTACACATATGCATTCGAAGCGCTTGTAAAAATTGGCGATAAAGCCCTGAATCAACTTGAACAGGTATTCCTTTCTTCCGATGCGCCTGATATGTTGCTGTCAAGAATAGTAAATATTTACGGGAAGATAAGCAGTAATATGGCTGTTGAATTATTATTGAACAAAATTGAAAATCAAAACAGGACCATTGCCAGGCAGGCAATAATTTCATTAAGAGAAGCGGGATTTCAGGTCACTCCAAATAATATAACAAGGGTACTAAATGCGGTTGTGCGAATACTGACTATCATGACCTGGAACATGTCAGCACTTGCGAGACTGGGATTTTCCCGGAGAAATGCGTTGCTTGTCAATGCTTTGAATGCTGAGCTGCATGATAATTATAAGGTTCTTTTTCACCTGTTGTCACTTGCTTACAATTCAACAGCAATTGCAAACATCAGAAATCTCATAAATAATGGAAATGACAGAGACATAAGCTATGGCATAGAAATGCTCGATCAGATCGTAAATGAGGAGATAAAACAGGTGCTTTTCCCTGTACTGGAGAACATAACAACAAAAGGCAGGGTCAAAAAGCTTCAGTACTTTTTCCAGGCAGAAAAAATTACTGCCAACGAACTGATCCCTGAAATTATTACCAGAGATTATAATCTTATTTCCTTATATGTTAAGGCATGCGCCATAATAAGCTGGCTAAACCTGAAGAACCCGGATATTGATGAAGTACTTGTCTCAAATTTGTTTCATCCGGTTAAGCTGATAAGAGAATCTGCAGCATATGTAATTAACAGTATTGATAAAAAATACATGGATACTGTTTTCCCCAGAATTGAACCGGCAATTGTCCACGAAATAATGACATCGCTTGAGAAATCTAAAAATGGTTCATCATATCTGATGTTTCACCGGATCCAGTTCCTGCGCCGGTGTCCAAAGTTCGTTGGTATACCTGAATTTGTGCTGCTTGAACTTGCCAAATACCTTGAATTAAACACTTTTGAAAAGGGCAGGGAAATTGCTGTAGACAGAAATGAAAAAACCTTTGCATTTCTGATAGTACTGAAGGGTTCTGTTGAATTAATTGCTGAAGATTATGATAGTATTGCATACGGGGAAGCGGATTTGATATATTCAAATGCTATAGCTAATAATGTGAATAACAAATTCATAATAAAAACAAAAACATATACTGAACTGTACAGTTTGGAGAATGAATCTTTAAACATGCTTATATTCGACTATTTACATATAAGAAAATCAGTTCTGGATTGTATAGATGAATTATAATTCACTTATAAGAATATTGTAATTTTGATTTAATTTAGTCTTTTGATAATTTTTGATTATGAATTTTGAATACGAAATATTTATTAGTTACGGGACTTCTGCGGTCAAAGAGAATGAATGGATAAATCAGTGGGCTTCAAAGTTCTGTGAGTACATGGCCATCTTAATGAACAGATTATCCGATAAAGAGCCCACAGTTTTATCACATGATGAACTCCAGGCCAGAAGTAAATTACTGGGTAACAATACAATAAAAATCTTTTCGGATACTGCTGTCTTTATAAGCATTATTGCTCCTGAATATATTGAATCAAAAGAATATTTAAAGGAACTGGAAGAGATACATAATATTGTTTATTCGAAATCAGATGATTCATCACTTAAAACAAACCGTATATTTAAAGTTCTCACCTCCCCTGTCAATGAAGAACATCAGCCGGCGTTCCT
>CAZBUF010000115.1:0-3347 GCA_964495025.1 uncultured Bacteroidales bacterium
TTCTACCCTTTTCCAAATTTCTTATTATCTCAGTCTTCTTTTTAAGTTCCTCGGCCAGCTGTTTGTTTCTTTCTTCAATCTTATTTGATTTAGTTTCAAGCTCTTTTAAAGATGTTATATCAGATGAAACGCCAAATGTTCCTATTATATCACCATTCTCATTAACCAGGGGCATTTTTGTTGTGGTAACCCAGTTAATTCTTCCATCCTCCAGTGTTTCCTTTTCAACTTTATTTATTATTGATTTGCCTGTTTTAATGATCTCCATCTCGTCATTATATGCAGGCCGTGCGTGTTCATCGGTAAACAAATCAAAATCACTCTTTCCGATTGCTTCTTCCGGTGTCTTAAATCCAAATGCCAGGGACATGGACTTGCTGATTCTTAAAAAGCGACTTTTTTCATCTTTGAAATATATGTTATCCGGACTAAAATCCATGAGATTTTTGAGTAAGGCGGTTTCTTTTAGCAGATCGAACTGAATTTTATTAAGTTCCTCATTTTGTACCTTAAGTTTACTCATAAGTTCATCCTGTTCTTTTCTATGCTTTTCTGCCGCTCTCTGTTCATCTTCTTTCACTCTCCTTAATTCTTCCTGCGTGGCCTTCATCTCTTCAAGATTCTGGCGCATTTCTTCTTCCTGCTGCGTCAGTTCTTCCGAACGCTTATTCGATTCTTCCAGCAACTGTGATGTTCTGATATTCAATTTTACCGTTACCATTGTTGATGCAATGCTCTCAGCAACCTGTTCAACAAATGATATCTCATGTTCCTTCAACTCATTAAGGGATGCTATTTCAATTACTCCGAGTATTTCATCCTCAAGCTTCAGAGGCACTATCAATAAATTCCTTGGCAGGGTTTTACCCAAACCTGATGTTATCTCAAAATAGTCTTCCGGTATCTCCCTGAGAAAAATAGTCCTTTTTTCCTGGACACAACTTCCCACAAGCCCCTCTCCTATTTTAATCTGCTTTACCAGATATTTTCTCCTGTCAAATGCATAGGAGGCTATAAGATTTAAGTATTTCTCCTTGTTCTCTTCTCCCTCAAGGAGGAAAAAACCTCCCTGGTTAGCAGATAAATAGTCAATCAGGTTTTTAATAAGATTATATGACAGCTTCTCTACATTATTATTGTCTGTTCTCAGGATGTCATTAAATTTAACAATGCCCTGTGTTGTCCAGCTTCTTACTTCATCCTCCACTTTCCGCTTATTTTCTTCGTCACGTGAAGTAACAAGATTGTTCTTCATTATTTCAAGTGATACACCAAGCTTATCATTATCACTGTAAACAGCAAACTCATGTTCAAAATTTCCTTCTCCCAGTTTAATAGCAAAATCAGAAGTTTCATGTATCCTGTGCATTATTTTATTTGCAGCTTCAGTAGTATCCCCCAATTCATCATAGTGCGAGTTTTTCATCTCTTCGAATGTTTCGCCCTTTGATAAAGTGATCAGAGCATCATTAATCTTATATAGCCTGTCAGTTATCTTCCTGCCATATGTTCTTCCTGCAAATGACGACAGAACGATCAAAGCCAATGCACTGATAATCAAAAAGAACATAAATCTTCTGAATGATTGCAGAAGCTCCTTTTTATTGGCCTGTGTTAACAGAATCCAGTTTAATCCTTTTATATCCAACGGAGTAAATGAACATAAAATATCGCTCTTTGAGATATCCTTATATACTCCCTGCCCTTTATAACCACTGCCGGCATCTGATAGTAATTTTCTGCTGACATTCTGTATAAGGGCAGAAGTGGAAAACCTTTCAATTTCATTTACAGTTTTTATATTCGCTTTTGCCTTCTTTAATAATTTTATGAATTCTTCACTATCATTTAATAATCTTATGTCATCATTACGCAAATACCCGTCATCACCAAAAATGTTTATCTGATATGATCCATCCATGGCAAGCCTGTCATCCGATCCTGCTCCGTACAGCAGATCATCAATATTCCTGACTGAAAGCCGGAATATGAGAACTCCGATCTTTTCAGACCTGTTAAATACAGGAGATGCAATAAAGAAACATGGTTCCAGCATCGAAGGATAATAATTTTCAATATCAACGGTTATAGTAAAGCCCGAATTAATAGCTGCCGCAGCATATTTATATGCCTTTGACAGGTTACTGTTACTGTACGCGTCGGAAATAAGACTGGTTGAAAAATCCGGCTTTTTTCGAACAGAATATATAATATCACCTGATGTATTATCTACAAGATATATGTCGGAGTACTCAAATTTTGTCATAATGTCCCTGAAGAACGGATGGTACTCGGCGTGAATATCGCCATATGAACTTGCGTCAGCATCTGACCTGTTCATTAAATGTTTTTGATCAGCAGGTTTGCTGTTGTTCACAATATAGAGATAATGAAGAAGTTTGCCACTGTTACTGCCCGGTATAAAATGCTCCGCATCGATATCAGTTTCCAGTTTATCTTTGATCTTTACAATATATTCTGTTTCATAATAATTGACCAGCAACTTTGTCATATTCTCCATAACCCCTGAAGATGAAGAATAATAATCATCATCTGCAACTGACCTGAAAGCATTTTTAAAATCTGATACTGCATCTATTACTACTTTGTTCTGTGATAAAACCTTGATCTGGCTCTGAATTTGAGTAAAATATGACTCCAGGTGTAATTTCTTTGCTTCTGTCACAGCTGAGAGCTTTTCTGCTGAATCTCTGATTATTGTTTTCCTGTATTGCGTAAGCCCGATAATGCTAATCAATAATACCGTGCCGGTAACCACAATTATCAACAACAGCTGGATTTTACCCTTTATACTGTATTTTCTGGGATCAAGATTATTTAACAATGACCGGATTCCTTTAATCTCCTGACGATCCTCGCTATTATCCATAAATCTTAAATTTATATTTTATATACTTTGTTAGTACGTAAAATTCTTTGTATTAAATAAACATTGCGACTCTGCTATTTATGTTTATTTTTTTGTCAATTTAACAAAAAAAAATGAATTTTTCAGATAATAATGTTCAAGTAATTAAACGTTTCATTCTGACCTTTATAACAGGCCTGTTTTATACATTCCGGGATCAGGGACATTCGTTTCCGCTGAATTCGCTGAAATAATTAATACATGTATCTCTCCATGTCACTGCATCTTTGTAATGCTTTTCAAGTTTATTTTTTACATGTATAAAAATATCCTGATCAATCATTCCTTCAAGTTGTTCCCAGTCGGTCATCATCCCGCTTACATAGTCAATTCCTTTGGAGTACCTGAAGCATAGTTCATCCCATAACGTTCGTCCTGATGCCATTTCATGATTCCAGTCAACATGATGAAACCAGAG
>CAZBUF010000116.1:0-5643 GCA_964495025.1 uncultured Bacteroidales bacterium
CCATATGCTACCACATGCCCCGAATTTCCCTGTTCTATTGCTCTTAATATTTCAGGATGGATGCCGGAATTATTATCACTGGCAAATCCACGTAAGTGTTTCATAATTAATCTGCTTTATATATATAAATAATAAGTCTGAACTTTATTTTAATGCACTAATTAAGATATATATCTGTAAAAAAGTGTAAATTTAGTAAACATATTAACCATACAAATTGTTATGGTAATTTATAGGTAATAATTTATAAATGGGGTTCTGACCAATATTGTTCAGTTGATTTATAGTTAATTGATTATTAAATAGTATTAGGATTATTCATGTTCTTAATTCAATAAGTTTGAACTCCATTTATTATTAAAAGCAAATCCACTAAATATGCTTATCTGACAGCTTCACAATGTATTGAAATCAGGAGTTATCAGGGAAGGATTTACTGTGAAAAATAAAAAACAATATTATTGAAAAAAGTTTTCAACAATACAAAAAATTAGTTTTTAACAAAATTGAGAATTTGACATGATTACAGTTATATTCTTTGTACCGGTCAATTAGTTTGACGGACATATGAAACAACTTGATAAATGACACCGACTTATTAACAAATTAATTATGGCATACGGCCTGAGTTATTAACACAATGTACTCACAACTAATGTTTTATAAGTTGTTAAAAGGAAAAGGAATTACTATTTTTAATTTCTTAATGCACTCCCTTTAAATATGGTGACTTATAAAAAAAACACTACATTTGCCGGCTTTTAGCAAAAACATATTGAATTTTTTATAAGGTTAATTGATAAAGCATGAATTACAAAAAATATTTAGTCATATTATTATTTAT
Source organism: uncultured Bacteroidales bacterium (assembly GCA_964495025.1). Classification (GTDB taxonomy): domain Bacteria; phylum Bacteroidota; class Bacteroidia; order Bacteroidales; family UBA10428. Next base: position 845 of record CAZBUF010000116.1, read on the forward strand.
TATTTTCTTTTTCGGAGAAATTGCAATTACTTTTTCCTACAAGGGAGATAGTAACAGAAATACGCCTATTTCAGAAATTACACCTCTTTCTTACAAACTAACAAATGAGCTGTCATCAGGGCCTTCAACGGCGTCAATTGACAGTATACTGGATGAATTTCTAAAGCAGAAAAAGATAAAAGGAGCATCGGTGGCTATTACAAAAGATGGCAGGCTGGTATACGCAAAAGGTTTTGGCTGGGCTGATGAAAGGCAAAAGATAAGTGTTGAACCCAGGAACGTATTCAGAATTGCAAGCGTTTCCAAGCTGATCACTGCTGTAACTGTAATGAAACTTATTGAAGAAGGAAGGATTGAGCTGAGTGACAGGGTTTTTGGCAGGGACTGTATACTTAATGATGCCGGATATCTGAAATATGAGGATAAAAGGATTGAGGAAATTACTGTCCTAAATTTATTGAATCATACTGCGGGCTGGAATAATAAGAAGTCTGACCCGCTGTTCCAGTCGCTGTCAATTGCAAAAAAAATGAATGTCAGCCCACCGGCCGGCATTGAGACAATTATTAAATACACTTTGCAGAAACGGCTATATTACAGCCCCGGCACTAAATACAGCTATTCAAATTTCGGATATGCTGTGCTGGGAGAAATCATAGAAAAAGTAACAGGCATGAATTATGCTGACTATGTGCAGTTTGCAATACTACATCCGCTTGGAATATATGATATGCATATAGGCAAAAACTTCTTTGAAGATAAATTTGATAATGAAGTATGTTATTATGTGCTTGGCAAGAACAATAAGTGTTATTCATTTGACGGTTCGGGTAAGTTAATGTCTGAGGTATACGGGGGAAATAATATTGAGCTGCTTAGTGCAGCAGGAGGCTGGGTAGCTTCAGCTCCTGAACTGATGAAATTCATGGTTGCTGTTGATGGCTTCCCCGGTAAGCCTGACATAATATCTGACAAATCGATACAATTAATGACAAAAGCAAACGGCCGTACAAGAAAACTCATAGGCTGGCGTGGAACAGACGGATACGGGACATGGTGGCGCACCGGCACACTTGCAGGTACCTCCGCCCTGATCATGCGATATAAAAACGGGATAAACTGGATAGTGTTGATGAATACAAGCACCCAGCGAAAATCCAAGATCCATAATGAAATTTCCAAAACTATGTTTAAAGCTGTTAGAAGCGTCAATGAATGGCCTTCGTATGATCATTTTAACAACAGCTTAAGTAACAACAATACTGCCGGTAATAATCAATAACCTGCAAATTAGTTATACTGAATATAAGAGGCTGTCCAAAAAGACATAAATATGTCATTACGCAGGAAGTATGACTGAAGTAATCTATTGATAATCAATAAATAATTTTGTGAAGATTCCTTCGCTTCACTCGGAATGACGACTTTCCGGACAGACTTTTTGTATATAATAACCTTAAATAATCACTATTAATACTCTATCCTTTTTATTAATTTTATATATTTATACTAAGTAAATACCCACAATAATTCATGTATAAATATATTACTTCAATATTTATATTAATTAACTGCCTGCTATCCTATTCCCAGAAAATGCCTTTTGATAATTACTCCATTAAAAACGGGTTACCCTCAAACGTCATTAATGATATCGTTCAGGATTCAAAGGGTTACATGTGGTTTGCCACACAAGTAGGAATTTCCAGGTTCAACGGGTATGATTTTCAGAATTTCAGCATCGAAGACGGTCTTCCAAGCAATGCAATAAATTGCCTTTTCAGGGATTCAAAAGGAAATTTATGGTTAGGTACTGAAGATGGCGGCGCTGCGAAATATAACGGGCATGAATTCTTTATATATAACACTGATAACGGGTTAACAAGCAACAACTGGATAGAAAAAATATTTGAAGATAACGACGGAAATATATGGCTCAGGACGAAAAATAGCGGTATATCAAAAGTGATGAAAGATACGGTCGTTAATTATACCGAAGAAAACGGGCTGAAAAGTAACCGTATATTATCAAGCTATATCGATAATAACAGGGATGTGTGGTTGGGAACAGCCAGAGGATTGACCGTAATTTCAAATAATACATCGATTACATATACCCATGAGGACGGGCTAACAAGTGATATTATCCGGAACATCATTAAGGATAAAAACGGTTTGTACTGGCTGGCAACAGAAGAAGGAAGTCTAAATACTTTTGATGGTGAAAATTTCAAATGCTACACTTCAGATGACGGACTTAACAGCAATATTATTATGTCGTTACTGGAGGACTCAGGAGGAAATATATGGATAGGAACATGGGATAAGGGTTTATTTAAATTCGATGGACACAGTATATCCTCAATAGTTGGAAAAGGACTTACCTCTGCTTCAGTTATGGAAATATTTGAAGGTAGTCAGGGAAGAATCTGGCTTAGGACCAGGAAAAGTGGAATATATATGATTTATAATAACCGTGTGAATTACTATACTTCACTAAATGGATTATCAGATGATCTTGTACTGGATATTTTCGAAGATAAGGAAAACAACATATGGTTCGGCACAAAAAGCGGTATTTCCAAACTAAGCAATAAACCATTTGAAATATATACAACTGACTTTGGCCTTCCTGATAAAGATATTGCTGTTGTTCGTGCTGATCAAAAAGGTATTATATGGGGAGCGGCATATAAGGGCCTGTTTAATATCGATTTAAACAATAAAATAAACCTGTTTGACAGAAAATATGGTTTTCCTGAAAATCTTACCATATACAGTGTGTTCGAGGACAGGAATAATAATATCTGGCTGGGTACTCCAAAAGGCCTGGCAGAATATACTAACGGTTACTTAAAGATTTATAAGGATAACTTATGGCTTGATGAGAATGGGAATTTAATAAACCTGGCAGTTGATTTTGCAGAGGACTCCGAAGGCAATATATGGATCGCCCATCAGTTAGGGGCTACTAAACTTCAAAAAGGAAAGTACTTTACTCTTGATGAAAATTCGGGCTTATCCAGTAATGACATACGTACCATTAAAATCGACCCTGAAAATAAAATATGGCTCGGAACAGGAAATGGGATATCAATATACAGTAACGGAAATTTTCAGTATATAAATTCGGAAAACGGATTATCCGATAACAGCTGTAATGATATAACCATTGATTCTTCGGGAAATATATGGGTAGGTACTGATAACGGGCTGAATAAAATTACACCGGACGACCAGGGCGGATACAATATTTATGTGTTTACAGCAAAAAACGGCTTGGCATCAAATAGCATAATGTCAGTTGAAGTTGATAAAACCAACAATTTATGGATAGGGCATGATAAGGGATTAAACAAAATAAACCTTTTTAACGAATCTGTTCACTTTTACGGGGAATTTGAAGGTTTTACTCCGTTAGAGACATACCAGGCAGCAATTTCTGTTGATCCTGACAATAACGTATGGATAGGTACCGGTGACGGACTGGTCAAATATGCACCCGAACTGGATGTCATTCGTAAAGAACCTCCTGAAACATATATAACAAGTATATCCATACATGGCGATTCTACAGATCTTACCTTATATGGAGAAGGAGTGGACAGTCTTTCGGGACTTCCCCTGCGTTTAAAACTTCCTTATAACAAAAACAACTTGTTCTTTGAGTATGTGGGCCTGCATTTTTCAAACCCGGTAAAGAACAGGTACCGGTATAAGCTTGAAGGCTATGATGATTCATGGTCAGAGATCACTGCCAAAACGCAGACCGACCAGTATAAAAAACTTCCACACGGCAACTATACATTTAAAGTAATGGCAGCAAATTGTGATGGTGTGTGGACACCTGAACCTGTTACCTTATCTTTTGCAATTACTCCCCCCTTCTGGAAAACCAGGTTATGTTATGCTTTGGAAATTATACTGGGGATTGTCCTTATCTTTTTAATTATCAAGGCAAGGGAAAGAAAACTGCAGCATGATAAAAAGGTACTTGCCCAAAAAGTCAAAGAAAGGACAATAGAAATTGAAAAACAAAGAGATAAAATTGAAGAACAGAACCGTGAGATCACTTCCAGTATAATGTATGCCCAGCGAATACAGTCCGCAGTCCTGCCTGATGAGGAATTGACAGGAAGTATCCTGCCTCAGCATTTTATACTATTTAAACCACGTGACATTGTCAGCGGAGATTTTTACTGGATGATAAAAAAAGGAAATCATACCCTCGTTGCAGCAGCTGACTGTACAGGCCATGGTGTGCCGGGAGCATTCATGAGCATGCTGGGCGTGTCCCTGTTAAACGAGATAGTAAGTACTGATAAAGAATATTCTGCAAATAAAATACTGGAATCACTACGGATCAATATCAAAGAAACATTATCACAAAGAGGAAAAAAAGATGAGGCCAAAGATGGAATGGATATTGCCTTATGTATCCTGGACTTTAATAAACTTACTGCCCAGTTTGCAGGTGCCTATAACCCTCTTTTGCTGATAAGAAATTCAGAGACAATAATATACAAGGGCGATAAAATGCCTATTGGCATACATGTGGGCAGTGAAAAACCTTTTACCAATCATAACTTTAAGATTGCCAAAGGTGATTTGATATATATGTATACTGACGGATTTGCAGATCAGTTCGGCGGACCTGAAGAGAAGAAATTTAAATCCTGTACATTCAGGCAGCTACTGTCGGATATTCACAGCAAGCCGCTTGAAGAACAGAAGCAGATACTTGATAGTACTATAACAGGCTGGCAGGGTGATCTTGAGCAGATCGATGATATAATGGT
>CAZBUF010000117.1:0-1751 GCA_964495025.1 uncultured Bacteroidales bacterium
CCTGATAAAATCATGTTTAATGTCCATCCGCAGCGTTGGAATGATAAATTTATTCCATGGTTGAATGAATATATATCACAGAATATTAAAAATGTTGTGAAAAAATATTTTTTTGTTGGAAAATTTGATAATGATTAATCACAACTTGAATTGACACTCCCCGGAGTCCCTAAATCCCCCGTATCATAAACATCAGTACTTGCGCACCAGTTAGTCCCTAATTTGGCGCTTTCAACATTATAATATACAGGATCTAAATTTAATGAAGCCCCTGAAGGATGCGGAAAACCTTTTGCTCCGTAATTTACACTTGCTATTTCAAATCCATCTGTGCCATCAGTTCCGTAATTTGCAATAATAAGTTCGGCTCCTGAATTTGTAAGTGTAATATCGGTTCCATAAATATATTTGGGAGCTGAAGTGGCATTTTCAGAACGCGCTAATACATAGTATTCCCCGGGCAGTAATACTTTTTCCTGATTAATGACATGCAAATCCCCGACTCTTCTGATTACTATCCCGTTAATATCAATCTGGGAAGATGAATTATTGTATATCTCAAACCATTCTCCTTCAGCATCAGATATGGCCGTGGGATCATACATGATCTCTGTGATCAGCAAAGCCCCGTAAATAATATTTCCCGGGATACCATTCGTATCTCCTTCCGATATCTCTACTAACTCATAATCGGTACTATCATCAAGGTAAATATTTACTGAAGCTATGCCATCGTTAACCGATGCATCCAGCCGGACCTCATAATGCTTTTTGGCCTGTGGATCTTCTATAATTCCGGTTAACAATTTGGTTTGCGATGAACCATTTACCATTGAATATACTAAAAGAGCCTCAATGGATATTGGTTTCAAATCAAAATATCCCGTTCTTGCTTCATCTTTCTCATATTTTAAAGCACTGTCAGAAATACTTACAGTAGCATAATAATCCGTAAAATCTGATTGTATGTTTCCCGAATATGTAACAGAAACAGCACAATTGGCTAATTCACAATTTACTGTTACTGTCCTGTGTTCTTCCTTTGATAAATTAAAGTTTTCCGACTTTCCAAAATAATAAGGATTTTCAAATGCAGCAGGTAAAAAATTATTTGAATGCGCAGTTACGTAATATTCGCCCGTCTCCAGAGTTATTTCATCAGGCATATCTGCTGCCCTTTCAAAGGTTTTAACTACTTCGCCTGTATTTTTACATATCAGTACTTTAAAATCCTCCGTATCCAGAGTAGATTTCCAGCTGGTATTTATTTTACCAGTAAAAACCTCAACTCCTACACTAACTGACAGTTTACCGCTTTCAGATGTGGGCCTGTTATCATTATCCTTTTTACAGGAACAAACAAAAACCAGGCAGGTCAATAAAAACAGGATTGTTTTTTTCATGGTTATAAAGGTTTAATAATTATATAATAAAACTTTCCTGTAATGATATTAAATGTATAATTGTTAGTGAAACTTTAAATGAAGTATGAAAATGAATGGTTAATAAATAGGATTAAATGGATAAATAATTTTCCTATTTTTACATTCCTAATATTTATCGTTCATTCATACATAATATGTTAAAAATTATTTCTGTTGTTGGAGCACGGCCCAATTTTATAAAAATTGCCCCGGTACATAAAGCTTTTCAAAAATATTCGGATAATGTCAATCATCTTATATGTCATACAGGGCAGCATTTTGATGAAAATATGTCACGGATATTTTTTGAAGAACTTGACATGCCAA
>CAZBUF010000118.1:0-2836 GCA_964495025.1 uncultured Bacteroidales bacterium
TATCTGACGACAGGATAGCAAAAAAACTGGTTAAGCACAAAAATGATCTTAAAGATAAAATCAGCAAAGCAAACAGGGACCTTTCAAAAGTGAAATATGATTTTAAGGTTAACCGTTAAAAGAAATAATATTAAGAGGCTGCACTTACCAGGATTTTTTATACTTACAGGAAAAGGGATTAAAAAGCATATTTTATATATCCTCCTGTTGGCCTCAACTGATATTTACGCTGCAAACGACAATTACCCTTCAGGGGCAAGGGCTTCGGGCCTGGCAAATGCCGGCGTTGTGCTAACGGACCTGTGGTCGAACTTTCATAACCAGGCGGGGCTGTCACATGTTGAAAAAATAACGATGGGCTTTCACTACGAGAACAAGTATGTTGTGGATGAGTACGGCCTTCATTCCATGGCAATAGCTATACCTGTTCACCGTGGTACGGTGGGCATCAATGCCGCTTTATTCGGCTATGCCAGGTACAATGAGACAAAGATTGGCCTTGCCTACGGAAAATCCTTTGGCGAAAGATTCTCCGCAGGAATACAGATGGACCTGCTGAATATTTACCAGGCCGCAGACTATGGCAACTCTACAACCATAGCTGCTGAAGCCGGCATACTCGCTGAGCCTGTTGACGGCCTGTTTATCGGTGCACATGTCTTTAACCCATCAAAAGCATCATATAATATGGCCGACCGCCAGGAAGTACCGGTGATCTTTCAGGCCGGAATAGGTTATTATCTTACTGACAAGCTGCTTATTGTTGCTGAAACGGAAAAAGATACCGAAGAAAAAGCTGTTTTTCTTGGCGGTATAGAATATAATATCATAAAAAATATATTTGGCAGGTTCGGACTGTCAACTTATGAGTTATCAGGTTATTCGTTTGGTATAGGGTTCGTTCATAAAGGAATAAATGCCGATATGGCATTTTCACATCATCAGATACTGGGGTTTACACCCCATGTATCATTTAGTTATTCGTTCAGGTAAAATTATACGCCGTTAGTATATGAAACATATCAGTATCTTCATTGCTGCAGCATGCCTGCTTTGCACTGCCTCATTATATGCACAGGAATTGTCATACGAAGGAAAAGAATACATCGGGAACATCGTAGAAGAGATATCCGAAGCTGCCGGTGGCGAGGCTGACTACACCGTTCTTTTTGAGGATCTTTATAATTATTATGAAGAACCCCTGAACCTTAATACCGCAACCGCCAGCCAGCTAAAAAAATTATATGTGCTCAATGATTTCCAGATTCAATGCCTGATCGATTATATAACGGAAAACGGAGCAATGCTAACCATTAACGAGCTGAATTATGTATACGGATTCTCACAGGAAGAAGTCCGCCTGATAGCTCCTTTTGTTACTGTTAAACCTGTTATGGCAAGAGAACCTGCAACGCTCAAAAATACATTTAAACACGGGCACCATGAGATATTTTTCAGGGCACAGCAGGTCATTGAAAAACAGAAAGGCTATATAGCTGCCGGCGATTCCACAGTTGCCGCTGATCCTGATGTTAACAGGTACCTTGGCAGTCCGCCGAAAATATATTCACGGTACATTTTCCACTCGGGAGACAGGCTCTATGCAGGCCTCACTGCCGAGAAGGATGCCGGCGAGGAACTGTTCAAAGGTAATAACAGACAAGGATTCGACTTCTATTCGGCACATCTCCTGCTGAACAATACCGGCATATTCAAAAAAATACAAATTGGTGATTATCACCTCCGGTTCGGCCAGGGACTGACGCTTTGGAGCGGACTTGCCTTTGGAAAAACCTCATATGTCATGAATATCAAAAAGAGGCCCGAAGGAGTTAAGAGATACACATCAGCTGAAGAAAACAACTTTTTCAGGGGCACAGCAGTGACAGTGGCAGCAGGTGACTTTTATATAACACCGTTCATCTCACATAAAAAAAGGGATGTAAATGTCACTGACACTATCAGACCCGGATATTATGAATTCTCATCATTTCAAAATACAGGCTATCACAGGACACCCTCTGAGAACTATGATGAGAAAGCCGTAACGGAAACGGCATTCGGCGCTAATGTCACATATGAAAAGGGGCCCCTGCACGTGGGCACAACAGTCGTCCATTACAAATTCGGAGGAGAGCTGCATAAATCAGAAAAGGTTTATAACAGGTTTGATTTCAGCGGGCAGGAAGTAACAAATGCCGGGGTAGATTACCAGGCAGGACTGCGAAAGATCAGCCTTTTTGGCGAGGCCTCCTGCGGCAATAACGGATGGGGAATGATACAAGGTGCTTTGATCCATGTAAATACCCTGATTTCATTTTCAGCCTTCTACCGCACGTACAGCAAAGACCTTTATATACATTACGGCAATGCACTATCGGACAATGCGCGTAATGTCAATGAAAAAGGGTTTTATGCAGGCATGGAAACCCGCCCCATGAAGTACTGGAAGATATCAGCATACGCCGATATGTATAAATTTCCCTGGCTCAGGTACAATGCCAGTGCCCCGACAGTTGGATCAGACTACCTCGTACAGGTGGATTATGCTCCTGACAGGAACCTTGAGATATATGCAAGGCTGAAATTCAGAAATGAATATGAGAATGATATCAATGAAGATACATCATTAACAAAACTTAACAGGATAAATAATATAAATATCAAACTGAACATCTCCTACACGGTAAATGACAATATGATATTAAGGAACAGGCTTGAACTGGCAAGTGCCGGGAAACAAGGCGGATACTCCGATAAAGGTTACCTGCTGTACCAGGACGTGATCTTTAAATTTAACAGTATTCCGCTGGACGTGTATTTCAGGTATGCAATG
>CAZBUF010000119.1:0-3102 GCA_964495025.1 uncultured Bacteroidales bacterium
AAAATAAGATTCATGTTTCTGAAGCGAATCATTTGTCCTCATGCTTGTGAAAAGGTCCATAATCCTGAATTCAAATTCTTCAGCACATACCGGTGCCCCGCACATTGCAAGGACAAGATTAACCCCGATGGTTCTCAGGAAAGTACTTTTTCCTGCCATATTCGCCCCTGTAATTATTATAAATTCATTATCATGTGAAATATCAATATCATTACCTACTCTTTCCTTCTTATCAATGAGCGGATGGCCGAGGTTGACAGCATGGAGCACTGCCTTATCAACGGCTGTGGCAAAGATATGTCCGGGGAAATTAAAACAGTAAGCAGCAAGGCTTGATAAAGCATCAAACTCTCCCAGGGCATCAAACCATCCGGGAATTTCGTTTTTATATCTTAACTTCCATTTCTCCAGGCGCAGCAGGCATTGAATATCCCAGAGGAGCAATCCGTTAAGTATGATCCCTGCCAAAATATTCAGACGGTTATCAAAGGCGGATACTATCCCTGCAAGTTTATTTATACTTTTATTTGCTGATATCCCCTGACAATTAAGTTCATCCTTCAGCTTCAGCAGTATTTCCGATTTAAATCCTTCATCTTCAATACAGGAAAAAAGCTGCTTAAATTTCCTGAGCATATCAAGCCTTTTTCCTATAGCAGAGTGTACCCTGTTATTATATCCCAATCTAATGCCGGCAACTGTGAGCTGCATTAAAAACAAAACAATGAACAGACTGAATAATGAAGATGATATTACAGATGCTGCAAGTGCTGCAATTGTTATCAAGGGAAACAATACTGCCAATAATTTATATCCCGCCTTATTTATATAATAAACAGGTTCACTCAGCCATTTCCTTAATATTTCCATATCGGAATCCGATTCATCATATTGCTTACCTGCAGCATGAAAATCCTGCCGGCAGTCAATCATGCCCGACAATTCGTTTATTGAATCCTGTTTCATTTTTATATACTCCGGATCTTTACCCGGCGTACTTAGCCACATTGCAAGCTTATCCTTACCGACTTTGGTTGATGTCCTGTTAAGGGACTGAAAGAGTGATCCTTCACCAAAAATATCAAGATCATAGCTATAGGGATGGGATGTCTCAAGATACTCGCTGCCGGAAACAAAAACTTTAAAATTATAATTCAGGGCTTTAAATTCATTTCTGTTAATATCGATCAAACACTCAATATGGCATCTTGCCCTGTTCTTTTTAATATAAAATCTCACCTGTGCTCCGAATATAAACAGCAGTATCAGGAAGGATATTACTGCCACAGCCGGGGAAAATCTGAAAACATAAATGAGTGTTACAATTGCCAGGATAAATGTTGCCATGCGTGTAAATGATAATAGTCTCATGATTTTAGTAGTTGCAGTAAGCCTGTTATTCAGAATCCTTATCCGCTCCTGGTAGAATTTCCTCTTCATGTTAATTAGTATTTTTTATTACCTGTAATTCCATTGCTATGACATTAAAAATTGTTCTTTTCCCCGCATGATAGCTGCCTGAAAGATCAAAATCCCACTGCCATGTTTTAACATGCTTTCCGCGTGGCAAGTCAGTATAAACAAGTTTTCTTTTGGCATCCGGAGCGCCGTTCATTCTTTGAATCTCCTCTTCATTGTCGGTTATTATGCATGAACTCCCGGGAATTAACGAATCAATATGAGATTTTTGTATCCTGCCCCTGAAATAATCCAGCTCTTCATCACCATATATTGAAAACCTTTTCATATAATCAACCAGTAAAATATCAAGCTGGTTCAGGATATTTAATGAAATTATATAAGCAGCCTGTTCTTCCGATCTGTATCCGGTGAATATGAGGTCTCTAAGGTCCTTCCTGATTCTTTTCCTTCTGTAATTCTTAACCAGCTCATATACCTCCTGTACTACTCCTCCGGAAATATCAGCACTTCTCAGTTCAATATTGGTAAATTTTCTCACTTTATGCTTAATCTGGCGCGGGTGAAAAATGTCAACAAGAATTACTTTTTTAAAATTACCTGCCAGGTATTCCACGGGAACATCCAGCAGCCATCCGCTTCCCAGGATTATTACCGTATCATGGCTTTTGACCGGGAGTGTATCAATGATATAATTCCTTGTATTTTCAAGATGTTTGTCCCAGCCTTCCCTTTCGTTAATATATCTGCGGATAATACCTTTCTGGTCAGAAAAGTAGTTCATTTTACGCAAAATACTATTTGGTAACTGATAAGTCATACCGCTTCTTCAAATGAAAATCAGATTAAATATATATCCTTTCGGATAAAAAGAAAAAATTTTGAATACTTACTACATCAGCAGGTTTTAAAATATAGTATAAACAGATAGTCCGCTATTCAGAAAACTAATGAGTATATGTTTCAGTCCAGTAATAAATATTCTGCACTGAATCAGCAAGAGTACTTCTTACCTGGAATGTATTAGAGGTTAGTTCCAGTATCTGATACTCATTATAATAATAGCCGGTACTTGTTGTTAAAACGGTCTCATCCGAATTAAACACCCATGACCCGAACTCCAGCACTGTAGGATCAAGTGCATCACATTTATTTGCAGCATCTTCAATCGTATAATCACCATTAGCTTTAAAATTCCATATATCATCTTTCCTGCATAGTGCCAGGATAGCATAATAATCTGCAATGGCACCAATACCCGGAATAGGATAAGGCGGATTAAAATCGCTTACTGATAAAATCCATGGCTTGCTGCATAACAAATCGGTATTTGTCGGGTCTTTATCTTTTTTGCATGAGTAGATGGAAACTAATATACAAGCAATTAAAAATAAGGCAAATCTTTTCATTCTTAAGGGATTTAATTTTAGTAAAGATATAAATTTTTATTATTTACTGACAGCACCATACCTGAAATTACAAATTCCGGTAAACAAATAACAAATAAACAGCAAATTTCAGATTCCCGACTTAAATCATCAAACACGGGGCAATATAAAAACCGGAATAACGCCTGTCATATTTACAATTTCAGATTAACGAATTTTGATTAACGATTAACGATTATTGAGTGTAGATTTTAAATATTGAATTTTAAGTATTAAATTACCTGCCAGGTTCAGA
>CAZBUF010000120.1:0-4211 GCA_964495025.1 uncultured Bacteroidales bacterium
TTCTTTCTGAAAATACCGGGACTTTTATTTTTCGGCTCAGTGGAATTGTCAATGCAATTAATACTCCTGCAACTGTTGGTTGAATTCCTGATCTTAGTAACATATACCAAACAACAAAACCTAATGCCATATATATATGATAATTTCTTATTTTCAATTGGTTAAAAAGAATAAGAATTAAATAAAATCCCAGTCCGATAATAAGAAATTTTAAATTAATGCCAGTGCTGTAAAATAAGGTAATTACCAATACCGACCCCAGATCTCCGATAATTGCAAATGCAACAAGAAACACTTTCAGGCCTACAGGCACACGTTTTCCTAACAGGGTCAGTACCCCGAGTGAAAATGCAATATCAGTAGCCATGGGTATTCCCCAGCCCGGTTCAGCAAGAGTGTCCTTACCAAGCATATGGTAAATAAATGCAGGCATGATCATACCACCAAGAGCTGCAATTATTGGCAATGCTCCCTGCCTGAAAGATGAAAGCTCACCGATCATTATCTCTCGTTTGATCTCAAGCCCGATAACAAAAAAGAAGATAGCCATCAGGCCTTCATTTATCCATTGCAGAAAAGTTTTGGATAATAAAAATCCGTTTATTTTTATTGACAGATTATTTCCCCAGAGTCCGGAATAATTATGGGCCCATATGGAATTCGTCCATAGTATGGCTGCCAGTGTAGCAATGAATAACAGGATACTTCCTGATGCCTCAACCCGAAAAAACCGTTGAAAAGGATCCACGAAAATATCCGCAATGCTCTTGTTTTCTTTACTCATAAATGATAAAAAAAAAGCCTTTGAAATAAGTACGCAAATAAACAAAAAAAAACTATACGGTATATATATTAAGGGACAGAAATTTGGACTTAATATATAATTATCAGAATAGTGTGATCAGGATGTAGATTTTAAATTGTATCTTGATATTATTCTTTTCAGCTTCAAAGACCGTTTTGCTTTCTTGAAGTTCTGTATCCTGCCAAACTCCATCCAGAATGCATCATTCTGAATAAAGCCGTTTATCAGGTTTTCCGCAGCAAGTCTCAGATACAGGTCAATTACCTGAAAAGAATCCCCTTCAGTAATTTTGTTGAATATGGCAGGATTAATAACCTGGTATCCGCTGAAAGCAATTGAATACTTTATATCTTCGTCATCCCTGACAAGTTTTTTTTCTCCCGTAACATTGCTTTTCCACCCGCAAAGATGATAATCTTCACTCAGCAACAGCTCCCGTGTCGATTGCCTTGATTTCAATGCCAGTGTAACAAGGGCGCGGGTTTGCATGTGATAATCATACAGTTTGTTAAGGTCATGGTTTGTAATAATATCGGCGGTTGTCATAAAAAAGGATTCCTTACTGTCAAAAAACCAGGATGCCTTCTTCAATCCCCCGCCTGTTCCCAGTAATTTTTCCGTTTCATCCGAGAATTCTATCCTGATATTGAAATTGTTTCTGGATCTGACAAAATCTTTAATCTGATCAGCCAGGTGGTGTACATTAATTATTATCTCATCTACTCCGTGATATAACAGATAGCTTATAGTATGTTCAAGTAAGGTTTTTCCTTTGATCTCAATTAATGCCTTTGGTATTTTATTTGTCATTGGTCTTAAGCGTGTTCCTTCCCCCGCCGCCAAAATCATCGCTTTCATAGCTTCAAATTTAATTCATAAACATACTTAATATTTACATTACCTTGTATCTCAATCAACTTATACAATAATAACACCAAAATAGCAGTATTTGTTTTGTTAATAATTACCGGCCAAAATACCGGAAACATCAGATATTATCTTCTAACGCCCTATGCCGCAGATTTATTTTAATATTAAAATTTCTTTTTATCCTTTCAGCTATTTTTTGAGAAAAATAAACCGATCTGTGCCGCCCGCCGGTACACCCGAAATTTATCATCAGGCCGGTGAAATTCCGTTGTTGATAATTTAAAACGGACGCTTCAACAACTGAATAAATGTCATCAGTAAATTTCAATACATCTGTTTCTTTTTCCAGGAAGTCGATCACCGGCTTGTCTTTTCCCGTCAACCGGCTATACTCAGGATATCTTCCGGGATTAGGCATCGCCCTGCAGTCAAATACAAATCCTCCCCCGTTTTCAGTATTATCCCCGGGAATACCATCCTTGTATGAAAAACTATTTATTGAAACCGTCAGCCCGGTTTGATCATTATCATATTCCCGAAGAAGCTTTGAATTTATTATCCGGTAAAAACATTTATATAATTCAGGTATTTTCAGCTCCGGCTTATGATTCTTCAGGAGCCACCCCAGATTTCTTACAGCATTTGGTATGCTCTGCAAAAAAAAGACCTTACGCTCATAATAGCCTCTGAACCCGTATGCTCCCATTGCCTGCATCATTCTTATTAAAATGAATGCAGGATAATACCTGACAAATTCTTTTGAGTTAAAATCTTTCCTCCCGGAATTTACGGTGATATAATAATCCAGCAATTCCTCCCGAAGATCATACGACAGGCCTGTCTTTGCCTCAAAAAGCAATGAAGCCAGATCATACTGCAGAGCCCCTTTTCGCCCACCCTGGTAATCAATGAAATATACAGTATCATTCCTTATCATAATATTTCTTGATTGCATATCCCTGTATAGAAAATAGTTATTGTCAGCATTCAGCAGGTAACCTGCCAGTGCCTTAAAATCCTCTTCAAGATATTGCTCATCAAAATGTATTCCGGCAAGTTTGAGGAAATAGTATTTAAAATAATTCATATCCCACAATATGCTCTGGTAATCAAACTCATGCCTGGGATAGCAAACACCGAAGTCCATGTCACGTGATGCATCAACCTGGATACGCGGCATTTCATCAATAACCTTTTTATACATGATACCCGCTGTACGGCTATACAGTTCATTATCTTCAATCGCATCCAGATGTTTCTTAAGGGTAATATCTCCCAGATCTTCTATAAGGTAAATATCCTTATCATTATTTACTTTATAAATTTCAGGAACATTGACCCTATGTTTACGAAAATGACGGGAAAGATAAATAAATGCTTCATTTTCCCTTTTGTTATTATTATATGCTCCTACTGCTGAATTATCACCGTATTCAAGCCTGAAATATTTCCTTTCCGACGTTGTGCGGGGTAGTTGTATTATAGTTCCGGGAGTTTTGCCCGACCATTCTCTGAACAATTCAATTAAGGATGTTCTTATTTCGTTTTTCAATTTATCTTTGTTTTATATGTAAGTAAATTATTTATTACTGTGATTTCATGCTATATGCTTTTTCTTTTATTAATTCCCATGCCCGGTCAACGTGCCTTTTTTCAACATTTGTCTGGCCTATTACCATGCGCAGGGTATATACCCCCTTTAACATTGTATGTGAAAGAAAAATTTTCCCTGTATTGTTCAGGTCATTCAATAAATGCCCGTTCATCCTGTTCAGTGTTTCATGGCATAATACATTCTCCGGCTTATAGCGGAAACAAACGAGATTAAAATTAACCGGGGTAACAAGTTCAAAGTTGTTGTCGTTAACTATTTTTTCTTTAAAATAAGCAGCCAGTGAAATATGTTCCCTGAGTTTTTCCTGCAGTCCCCGCACCCCGAAATTTCTTATTACGAACCACAGTTTCAGTGCCCTGAACCTCCTTCCCAGCTGAATACCCCAGTCAGAGTAATCATTAACCCTTCCCTGGTATCCTGATTTCAGGTATTCAGGCACGACCTGAAAAGTACGTATCAGTGATTGTTTATCTCTGACAAAATAAGCTGAACAATCAAAATTTGTAAAAAGCCACTTATGCGGATTTACTACAAAACTATCAACATCTTCCAGCCCTTTCAACATCTTTCTGTATTCTGGAAGGATCAGTGCGGAGCCTGCATAAGCGGCATCAATATGAAGCCATATCCTGTTCTTTTTACATATTTTGCCGATCTCTTCAATGGGGTCTATGGCCGTTGAGCTTGTTGTGCCGAATGTTGCCACAACACACAAAGGTTTTCTGCCTGCTTTTATATCTTTACTGATCCTGCTTTCAAGTATTTCGGGTTTCATGCTTAAAAGCCCGTCTGTTTGTACTTTTATAAGGTTCCTTCTGCCGATACCTGCTATTTTCACTGCTTTGTCAACTGATGAATGAGCTTCTTCGGAACAATAAACCCTGTAATTGTCTGATGATTCAAATCCCCTGTCATTAATCT
>CAZBUF010000121.1:0-5583 GCA_964495025.1 uncultured Bacteroidales bacterium
TGGTGAGAGGAATATTGCCTTATCATCCGGTGAATAGATTTTAACTTTGCCCTCAACTAGTGTTGTTTGAACAGTCTTGTCTTCGGGATATGCCATTAAATTAAATTTGGTACCTAATGCTTCTACCGATAAACCCGAAGATTTTACAATAAAGGGCAGTTTTTTATTCTTAACAATATCAAAATAGGCTTCCCCAACTAATTCTATTTCCCTGTTTCTTCTGTTGAATTTCCTTGAATAACGAATCGTGCTACCTGAATTAAGCCATGCAACAGTACCATCCTCAAGAATAATCTTTGATTTCTGGCCTCTTGGGGAAATTACTTCCGAATAAGATATTTCTCTTACTGAATCAGCAATATTAATACCTGTAAAGCTTAATACTACGATTAAAAGTATGGCAGCAGCTCTTGAGCATAATATATATAATATATGAAGTTTACGGTACTTATTTTTATACTCCTGAAGTTCGTTTACATCAACTTTCTGTAATCCTTTTTCAGCATCAACAGTAATTTTATTAAATATTTTCCTATAATCCGGCGTTTCCGTTTTTTCCTTAATATCTGCGTTTTCTTCCCATTGCTGAAACATCATTGCCTTAACTTCCGCATTTGTCAGAAGTTCTTCATTATCTTTATCCGTTAACTCACCTAAAAAGAGCTTAATAATTAAATCTTTAATAGTTTTGTTTGATTTCATAATTTTATATCTGTTTATTTATATACAAACTTTCCCTGCCTTACCCTGAATTAATTATTGGTTTTTTACAGGAAAATTAATTTTATTCTATAATTCTTTATTATTTAAAAAGGAGATATAATCGTGTCAAATCATTAGTACTTATTTACACGATATTATTCAAGATAGGTTCGATTACTTTTTTAAGTCTTTTTATTGCCAGCCGGATATGAGTTTCTACAGTTTTTTCCGATATATTAAGTTTTTTTGAAATTTCCTTATATGACAATCCTTCATTTCTGCTCATTTTATAAATCTGTTTCCGCTTAGGGGGAAAATTTTCAATCTCCTTATTAATTATAAGTTTTATATTTTCATATATTATCTGGTCCTCTGTCTGGTTTGTATCTTTATTAATATAATTAACAATATCCCTGGCATATGAATTAAAAATTATTTTTTTTCGGTTCTCATTAAATATTACGTTTTTAGTAATAGTTAATATATAGCCATTGAATGACTGGTTCTCGTCAAGATTCTTCCTGTATTCCCATATTCTGTAAAAAACTTCCTGTACAATTCCTTCTGCTTCCTGATTATTATACAAGTAACGGCAGGCAAACAAGTACACCTTTTCACAATAGTGGAAATAAATTTGCTCAAAGGAATTATGATCGCCTTCTTTAATTGCTTTTATAAGTACTTTCTCAATATTTTTTGAAAAGCCAGACAATAAATTAAGCTTTTATATAAAATTTAAAATACAAAGTTCCCGACAAATTAATATTTATTAAAAATATTACTCTTTTATAAAACCAAAAAAAATGATAAGAGAATAACAGAAGGTTAGAATAGCAAATTAACAGGCTTTACAACCTTCTATAATTCCAGTATTCTAACTGCACGTGAAATAATTTAATATAGTATAAATGCAGGATTATAATTATCTATATTAAAATGTGCCAAGTTATTGAATAATTTTAACTTAATATTGTTGCGTATCGTATATTATTAATTAATATTCATCCCAGCTTTTTATTGCAATGTCCTCAATATCCAAAGTACAGACTGCGATCAGGAACGCGCTTGCCAGTCTTCCATTAGTAATGATAGGAATATTATAATCAACAGCACTGCGCCTTATGGTATAATCATTGCTAAGTTCTGTTGATGTAAGGTCCTTTGGTATATTGATCACCAGATCGATCACTTTGTTTTTAATATAATCCAGGGTATTTGGCTTTTTATCCTCATCAGGCCAGAATAATACGGTACTATCAATGCCATTCATTTCAAGAAATTGCGCTGTCCCCTTTGTTGCAAAAAGGTTATAGCCTTTTGCCGCGAGCATCCTGCAACTGATCAATAATTCAACTTTAGATTTCATTGGCCCCGTGGATAAAAGAATGTTCTTTTCGGGAATGTTATACCCAACAGAAAGCATCGATTTTAATATTGCTTCATAAAAATTCTCGCCTATGCACCCTACTTCTCCTGTGGAAGACATGTCAACTCCAAGTACAGGGTCAGCTTTTGACAGGCGTGAGAATGAGAACTGGGGAGCTTTAACACCCATGTAATCAAGATCAAACACCGACTTGCCGGGCTTCCTGACATCCTCACCAAGCATTATGCGTGTAGCAATCTCTATAAAATTAATTTTAAGGACCTTTGATACAAACGGGAAACTTCTTGAAGCTCTCAAATTGCACTCAATGACTTTAATATCATTGTCCTTTGCCAGGAACTGAATATTAAAAGGCCCGTTTATATGTAATGCTCCGGCAATTTTTCGGGAAATGCGTTTTATTCTCCGCATTGTCTCAAAATATATCTTCTGTGCAGGAAAGACCATGGTGGCATCTCCCGAATGCACACCTGCAAATTCAACATGTTCACTGATAGCATATACTACCAGTTCCCCGTTGCTTGCAACCGCATCTATTTCAATTTCCTTGGCCTGCTGAATAAACTCGGATACAACAACAGGATACTGTTTTGAGACCATAGCTGCAAGATTCAGGAAATGCTCCATTTCATCCTTGTTTGATACTATATTCATTGCCGCACCTGATAATACATATGACGGCCTGATTAATACAGGGAATTCCACAATATCGACAAATTTGTATATTTCTTCTATGCTTGTTACTTCCTGCCACCTTGGCTGATCAATACCAAGCTTATCGCACAGCATTGAAAATTTATGCCTGTTTTCCGCATTGTCAATATAAACCGGTGATGTCCCAAGAACATTAATATTCTGTTTATAAAGACGCATTGCAAGATTATTGGGGATCTGTCCTCCTGTGGAAATAATTACCCCTTTTGGCTTTTCCAGCTCAACAATATCATAAACCCTTTCAAATGACAGTTCATCAAAGTAAAGCCTGTCACAAATATCATAGTCGGTGCTTACGGTTTCAGGATTATAGTTTATCATTACCGAACGATAACCCAGACTATTTATCGAATCCAGGGCATTAACACTGCACCAGTCGAACTCCACGCTGCTGCCAATTCTATAGGCTCCTGAACCTAATACAATAACAGACTGATCTTTATCATCATAATCCAAATCGTGCTTAGAGCCGCTGTATGTAAGATACAGGTAGTTTGTCATTGCCGGGTATTCCGCAGCAAGCGTGTCGATCTGCTTAACATATGGGATGATATTGTTCCTTTTTCTGAACTCGCGAACTTCAAGCATCCCTTCTTCAATATGTTCATTAACGCTTTTCAGGATAGACCTGGCGATCTGAAAATCAGAAAATCCTGTAATTTTTGCTTTTTTCAGAATATTTAAAGGCAGCTCTTCCAGGGAATTATATTGTTCCAGTTCACTGCTTAGTTCAAATATATTCTTCAATTTATTAAGAAACCACGGATCAATTTTTGTAAGTTCAAATATATCGCTGACAGAAAATCCCTTTTCGAAAGCATCTGCAATAACAAAAATTCTCATATCAGTAGGCTCAGAGAGTTCCTTTTCGATATTCGTGAATTTAATATCCCTGTTACCAACAAACCCATGCATGCCCTGGCCTATCATTCTTAATCCCTTTTGTATTGCCTCCTCAAATGTCCGGCCTATAGCCATAACTTCTCCGACACTCTTCATGCTGCTGCCAATTTGTTTCGATACACCTATGAATTTGTTCAGGTCCCAGCGAGGTATTTTACATACAATATAATCCAGTGCCGGCTCAAAAAACGCTGATGTTGTTTTTGTTATTGAATTTTTTATCTCATGCAGGCCATAACCCAGGGCCAGTTTCGCTGCAACAAATGCAAGTGGATAACCTGTTGCTTTAGATGCCAATGCGCTGGACCTTGATAGCCTGGCATTTACCTCAATTACTCTATATTCTTCCGAGTTCGGATCCAATGCAAACTGTATGTTACATTCACCTATTACCCCTATATGCCTGATAATCTTTATTGATAATTGCCGCAAGCTGTGATATTCAGAATTCGTCAATGTTTGTGACGGAGCAACAACAATACTTTCACCTGTATGTATCCCCAGAGGATCAAAATTCTCCATATTACAAACGGTGATACAGTTGTCATATTTGTCCCTGACTACTTCATATTCCACTTCTTTCCAGCCTTTCAGTGATTTTTCAATAAGAATCTGCTGCGTATAGGAAAAAGCCTTATCAGCTGCTTTCTTAAGTTCTTCCTTATTATCGCAGAAATCACTGCCTTGTCCCCCAAGTGTATATGCAGCTCTTATAATTATCGGATAACCAAGTTTATCAGCAGCTTCAATTGCATTTTTTGTTGAAGTTACGGCAATACTTTTTATAGTATTAATATTTATCTCATTCAATTTCCTGACAAAGAAATCCCTGTCTTCGGTATCCATGATAGCCTGAACAGGGGTACCTAAAACTGACACCTTAAATCTTTTAAACACGTTATTTTCATATAGCTTTATACCGCAATTCAGGGCGGTCTGTCCTCCGAAAGCCAGTAATATCCCGTCAGGTTTCTCTTTTTCTATAACCTTTTCAACAAAATGCGGGGTTATCGGCAGAAAATATATCTTATCTGCAATTTTATCCGAAGTCTGAACAGTTGCAATATTCGGATTTATCAAAATCGTAAAAATTCCTTCCTCTTTTAATGCTTTTAAAGCCTGGGATCCCGAATAATCAAATTCGCCTGCCTCTCCAATCTTCAATGCTCCTGATCCTAAAACAATTACTCTCTTTATGGTACTGTCCATTATTTAATCATCTAAAATTTATTTCCATTTTGCTCTAAAAGTACAAATTATTTGATAAAATTGTGTTGCATATTTGTTAAATTATGTATATTTTTGCATTGTTAATGTATATTTATTCATCATGGGTAACAGAACCGCAAGGCTTTTAGCAATAAGAAATATCATTTCAGGCAATAAAATATCGAGCCAGGAAGAGCTTCTGGCAATGCTTGAAGAAAGAGGTTTGAATTTTACTCAGGCTACTCTTTCACGTGATTTAAAATTTCTTAAAGTAAACAAAATTGCTGATATTGATAAGGGCTATATTTACGAACTGCCTGATCAGCATACCAATGGGGAAAATAATGCTGCCGGGAGTCATGCCGTAAAAGGTTTTTTATCAATACAATTTGCCAATAACCTTGGGATTATTAAAACACTACCGGGTTATGCCAGCAGTATTGCTGCTTTGATTGATAAAACCAATCCATTTGAAATAGTAGGAACAATTGCCGGTGACGATACCATTTTAATTATTCCCCACAACAATGTCACCGAAAAAGATGTATTAAATACATTGGTTTTAATACTTCCTGAACTAAAGGATAAAATTTAAATAACTGATCAAATGAACAAGGAAAAAGTGATTTTAGCGTATAGCGGGGGTCTGGACACTTCAGTTATTCTTA
>CAZBUF010000122.1:0-1501 GCA_964495025.1 uncultured Bacteroidales bacterium
GAAGATCTCAAAAAAGAGCGGATAAAATATACACCGGGATGTTTCCCTCCTTATGTAGCATTATGTATGCCTGATGATCAGGGAAATATTGAGGCTGAGAGAATATACCTTCAGGAAAAAGCTAAAAATCCTTATTTTACGGATATAAAATATTTCTTTAAGGCAGTGTATAATATTGCAGCCAATAAAATAAGGAGTTCATAGTCAATCACACGGGCATAATGAACATGGCCATCCTGCCGGATTACGTTTTCTTAACTTTCTTGCCTGTTGCGGCAAACCTTATCTTATCTTCAAATTCAATAATCTGCGGCACTTTAAACATTGATAACCTGCCTGCACAATACTTCTGAACAGCTTCCTTCGTGAGGTTATTATCTTTTAAATTGCTGACAACAATCCTGGCTTTTATTGCTTCACCTCTTATATCATCAAATGTTCCCTCTATAGTACAATCAACTACCTCAGGTATCGATACTATTACTTCTTCAATCTCTTTCGGGCTGATCCTTTTCCCTCCGACTTTTATGATTTCTTTCTTTCTTGCAGTAAGAAAAAAATATCCGTCCTCATCTTTATATGCAAGGTCTCCGGTATATAACCAGCCATTTTTTAATATTCTGTCCGTTGTTTCAGTGTCCTCAAGATAACCCATCATTATATTGTCACCTTTGGCAACAATTTCTCCTGTTTCTCCGGTCTTTGCCGGTTGATCCTTATCATTGAATACTTCAAGTATTACTCCGGGAATTGCTTTTCCCATTGAACCCAGCTTCTTTTGTAGCATCTCAGGGGGTAAATAGGAGAGCCTGGCAGTAGCCTCTGTTTGTCCGTACATTACAAAAAAATTCACATCAGGAAATGATTCAACAAACTCCTGTATGAATATTTTATGCAACTTTCCGCCGGCCTGAGTCACATATCTTAAATCAGGAAAATAAGTCTTTTTAAAACTTTTTGTTTTTCGTAACAATATTTGAAAATGGCTTGGCACGCCTGCAAACCCGGTACATTTATACTTATTCAGATCATTTATCACTGAGCCGATAAATATAAAAGTATTGTTAAGAACAACGCTTCCCCCCACTTTTAAGTGCGTATGCAACAATGATAGTCCGTAGCAATAATAAAAGGGAAGTACTATTTCAATAGTATCGCTGCTTGTCAGTTTAAGGTATTCAATAATTGAATCTGTATTTGCCATGAGATTCTTATGGCTTATCATAACTCCTTTTGGCTCACCTGTTGATCCGGAAGTGAAGATTATCTCTGCCAGCCTGTTTTCATCAAAATGAAGTTTATTCTTATCCGTTTCAGCAGCAGGCGAAGATGAACCGATTACATTATTTGTGATATCTTCATTAATCAGAGTAAACTGCTCCAGATCAATCTTATTTTGAAGTTCCGATGTGATAAAGATATATTTCGCTTTACATATCCTTATTATGAAATCCAGGTTAACAGTTTCAATTTCCGGATTTATGGGTACGCAGATATTACC
>CAZBUF010000123.1:0-4511 GCA_964495025.1 uncultured Bacteroidales bacterium
GATCATAAAACTCCTTTGTTAAAAGCTCTGCATAACCTGGATAAGGCAGCAGTTAAAGTGTGCCAGTATTTTGATAAAGATGTTACCAAGGTTATATCAACACTTGGGTGGGAACAGGAATACTTTTTAATTGATGAAGCATTATATTATGCACGGCCCGATCTTGCGCTTACTGAAAGGACATTGATGGGCCATGCTTCGGCCAAAGACCAGCAGCTCGATGATCATTATTTCAGCTCGATCCCTGAGAGAGTAACGGGATTTATGAATGAATTCGAGATTGAAGCATATAAACTGGGCATCCCGATAAAAACCAGGCACAATGAGGTGGCCCCTAACCAGTATGAATGTGCACCGATTTATGAAGAGTGTAATCTTGCGGTTGATCATAACATCCTGCTGATGGATCTGATGAAAAGGATTGCACGTCATCATAATTTCAGGGTTATTCATCACGAGAAACCTTTCAAAGATATTAACGGTTCAGGAAAACACAATAACTGGTCTCTTGCTACTAATACCGGCATTAATCTTCTGGCTCCGGGAACAAATCCTAAAACAAACCTGCAGTTTCTTACTTTTCTTGTTAATACAATTAAAGCAGTACATAAACATGCTGACCTTCTAAGGGCAAGTGTGGCATCGGCCGGCAATGTATACCGGCTGGGAGGCAATGAAGCGCCGCCTGCAATTATCTCTGTATTTATTGGAAGCCAAATGACTGAAATGCTTGATAAAATAGAAAAGAGGGTTTCAAACAAAAAAATGACACCAGGTGAAAAAATTGAATTAAAGTTAAATATTATTAAAGTACCGCGAATACTTCTGGATAACACTGACAGAAACAGAACCTCTCCTTTTGCATTCACAGGGGAAAAGTTTGAGTTCAGGGCAACCGGGGCTTCTGCGAATTGTGCAACTGCAATGACTGCATTAAATTCTGCCATGGCTGAACAGCTTACTGATTTTAAGAAAAGTGTTGATAAGCTCATTAATAAAGGAATTAAAAAGGATGAGGCTATTTTCCAGACAATAAGGCAATGCATTATGGATTCGAAATCCATAAGGTTTGAGGGCAATAATTATAGCGATGAATGGAAGGAAGAAGCAAAAAAAAGAGGTTTAAAAAATATTATTGGTTTGCCTGAGGCCCTTGATGCTTACAGAACCGAAAATAGCATCAAATTGTTTACGGGCATGGCTATAATGACGGATAAGGAGATTGAAGCCAGAACAAATGTAAAGCTGGATACTTTTACGAAAAAGATGCAGATAGAATCGAGAGTCCTGGCTGATTTGGCACTTAACAAAATAATACCTACCGCAATTAATTATCAGACCTCATTAATAGAAAATGTCAACGGACTGAAAAAATTGTTCAGCGATGATGAATATGAAAAACTTTCAGGTGCAAGGATTGATTTGATTAAAACCATATCAACACATATTTCAAATATAAAGACAAAGGTTAATGAAATGACTGAAGCCAGGAAAGCTGCAAATAAGATAAACAATGAAAGAGAGAAGGCGATAAAGTATTCAAAAACCGTAGTACCTTATCTTGAGGATATCAGGTATCATATAGATCATCTTGAATTAATTGTTGATGACGAAATGTGGCCCCTGCCAAAGTACAGGGAACTGTTGTTTGCAGTATGACAATAAGTCTTATTTACTGGTTTTCATGTTACGAAAGCCGGTCATTACAGGGTTGAAAAAAAACCCCGGGGAAATAGCCCCGGGGTTTTTTTATATTATGGAAATAATTTTATTTTTTTCTTATTTCATCACTGACTGTTAATCTTTTTCTTGCCTTGGCCCTTCTTCTTGCAAGTACATTGCGTCCATTTGCTGTTGCCATTCTTTCACGAAAGCCATGTTTGTTTCTTCGTTTCCTGTTTGAAGGCTGGAATGTCCTTTTCATTAGATTATAATTTTAATACAAATAACATATTTTTCGAGCTGCAAAAATAATGTTTTTTTTATTACATCAAAAAGAAATTAACTTAAGGTTTGAAAAAAATGCTTTATTTTCCTACCGGGTTATCAACAATCGGCAAGTTATTCGATAATGGCTTTGTTTTCCCTTCCATCTCTATCTCCTCAAGAAGAATCGCATCCGGCACAATAAGTGATACAGGAAGTCCATCCGCTATTCCACTTCCTGTTCTGAAAGAATTGAACAAACCCCCGCTAACATCTTCCGGTATAACTGTATTATATACTATTTCTTCATTTGAAAGGTCATAAATACCTTTGAGTGAATTCATAGTAATGCTTCCTATATTGGCAGGCCTCAAAAGTTCTTCACTGCCATCCTTTACATCGACTTTATATATATTTACCGGCCGGTAGTTGATGCTCCTGGAAACGGGTCTGATTATTATTGTATGGTTCAGTCCTTCTTCAGCAGCCTTGCTGATTAGTTTCTTTTTCAACTCCTCTGCTGATTTCCCGTTGTTGCCTGAAACCATAATTACACCGGGGCCGATGTGTTTTGTGAACGATCCGTACAACATAGCGTATCTGTTATGCCCGTTTGACTCTATAATTTTTTTTGTCGGTATGCGTCCGTTTAATAAAGTTTTTAATATACCGTTTTCTACAAGTATAAGTTTTTCCGGTGGTATAACTCCTTCGGCGTCTATTTCAAAACTGCCTGTAAGCTTATGGCCTTTATATTTTTTTAATCCTGGTAATGATGTTACAGAAATATCCAGTGGCAGTATTTTTCTATTAATTTTCGATTCAATGGAAAAATTACTTTGCCCGTAATACATAGCCATTTGGGTATTACTATACAAGGGTTCACGGTAAGCAATCAAATTATCGGGGCCTGTAAAAAGGCTGCCGGCAAGTAGCTGAGCCACTGCCTGTCCGGTTATAAGAACAGGTCCGTAATAAGTATCATTAAGTCTGTTTGCGTTCCTCAGAGAAATAATATTTTCTTTCATCATTTCCACATCCTTCTTCATTGATTCAATGCCGGGAAGATCATCAGGCTCCCGGAAATAATATAAAACCTGATCAGCAATTGTCTCGCTATTATCATCCATTGTCTGTGCACTTATTGCTATAGCAGACATAGTGAGCGGAGTTTTGATCTCAGTACCTTCACTGTTAATAAAGTAGGCATCAGCATGAAATAATAATACTGATACATCAGAGTAAAATATTTCCGGTGCGTTTTTGAAAAGTGATGATAGCTCCCTGGCAATATTCTCGTACTTATCCCTGTTAAAGTCCATTTCTGGTCCTGATATACATTTCCTGATGACAGGTGCCCTGCTGAAGTCAGCTACAGGCAAACCTTCAGGGTCAATATTCTTCTCCCTCAGAGTAGCGATCTTATTTTTATAGGTCTGTGCCGCTGATCTGTATACCCTGTCAGTAGCTTCCCATAAAAAACGTCTTATACCGGAATAATCATTATCAAGGGGAATATCCAGATACTGACTGTAATCCGAATCGTTATTTGTAGCGTCTTCAAAATTTTCATCAGTAAGCTGATAATCACCAATCATTACTCTGATGCTCCATCCTCTGTCATGTGTTAAATCAGACGTTGTTAAAGCTCCCAGAGTAGCATTTATAAATAAGGTCCGGGTATCCTCAATTGAATAACTGATAAAAAAAGGTTTCTTATATTCTTTGTGCTCAAGGTTTAACATATTGCGCTGCAATTCATCCCGCATTGCTTCCATAATAAACCCTCCTGCGCTGTCAGATGGAATATCCATTCCTGCATGAAGCGTAAATAATGAGTTTATGGTTAAAATGATGTATATAATTGACTTTTCCATTTTTGACATGCTTTAAATATAATCTTTATTCCGGGCGGTTTTCAGTATCTTCATACAGGTCCGGTCTTGGTAAGGCCGGTAATTGTCCTTGTTCTTCAGGTTTCTTTTGTGTTTCCATTTTCCTTACAAATATGGCAGGTGAAATTGCCGTAACCGGTATGGTTCCTGATTCCGCACCGCAAAATCCGGTAAACACCTCTGATGAATCACCTGTAGCTTCTATTTCAGAAAACATCAACAGAGGGGTGCCAATGAGGTCAACTCCGCGAACCAGCTCATCGGGCCTGCCGTCAACATAAAGCCGGTATACTTCTGTTGGAATAATATCAAAGACATTTGGCGAGTACCTGTTGGTAATTGTAAAACCTCCAACAACATCCTTAAACAAATACCCGTATTCTCTTTTTTGTTTTTTGCATTCTTTAACTAATAATTTGCGTAAATCTTTATCCGACGAAGGATTCGAAGTTTCAACAATTAGGTTGGATTGCCTGGCAACAGGGTGCATGCCTGCCTGGGCTCTTCCATGTCCGTTTGAGTGCGAGAAGTTATCAACAGGGGTACGGGACATAAGAAATCTCCGTAATTTACCCTGTTCTACCACTATTACCTTTGAAGCCCTGACACCCTGATCATCGTACTTATATGAACCAAAAAGATCAGTACCGTTGAAAGAGGTCATTTCAGGATCAAATACTACATTCATAT
>CAZBUF010000124.1:0-14055 GCA_964495025.1 uncultured Bacteroidales bacterium
CTTTGCTCCTGAAAAACAGCCGGAAATGTGGAGCATGGATATTTTTAAAAAGATTTACGGCAATCTGACCACCGGTGGAATACTTGTTACCTATTGCGCCAAAGGTAATATAAAAAGGACCCTCCGGTCGGTGGGATTCAGTGTTAGTGGAATTCCGGGCCCTTCAGGAAAAAGAGAGATGACCAGGGCCGTTAAAGTATAAATACTTCCGGTAAAGTATAATTACTCTATTTGTATTTTATTCCAGCTATCTGAGGAATGTTAATAAAAATCCTGTTAATAAAGTGAACATAAATTAACACAGAATGTTAATAACCATTCGGAAAAGTATTTCCATCATTTTATATCTATTAAGATCATAATTTGTATTTTTACTAAACCAAGACTACTATGAAAAAACTAAACGAAGGAGAAAGGGCCCCTGATTTTGAAGGTACTAATCAGGAAGGTAATGCAGTAAGGCTAAATGACTTACGTGGCAATAAAGTTATTTTATATTTTTACCCAAAGGATGATACCCCGGGTTGCACAAATGAAGCCTGCAATCTCAGGGATAATCATGATGATCTTATAAAAAGGGGTTTCAAGGTTATTGGTGTAAGTCCTGATAACGGGAAGTCGCACACAAAGTTTGCCGGGAAGTACAACCTGCCTTTTCACCTCATTGCTGATACGGAAAAGAAAATATTAAAGGATTACGGGGCATGGGGTAAAAAAGCAATGTATGGTAAAATGTTCGAAGTTGTTCTGCGGACAACTTTTGTTATTAATGAAGAAGGAGTAATAGAGAAAATATTCACAAAGGTTGATACAAAGAACCACACAAAGCAGATCCTGGAAGGCCTTGGTCTGGAATAAGGGTAGCTGATACATTTGAGGGATTGGTACATCATTGACTGATTTTTAATCAATAACATAAATGATCTTATAATGGCAAAAGAAGAAACCGCTAACAACATCAAACAGCAAAAGCTTAAAGCATTAGAACTCACACTGGGAAAAATAGAGAAGGATTATGGCAAGGGGTCCATTATGAAACTGGGAGATAATGCTATTGTAGATGTACCGTCAATATCTTCGGGTTCGATATCCATGGATCTGGCCCTCGGCATCGGTGGTTATCCGAGGGGAAGGGTAACTGAGATATACGGGCCCGAGGCATCAGGCAAAACAACACTGGCAATACATGCAATTGCCGAGGCACAAAAAGCCGGTGGTATAGCTGCATTTATAGATGCCGAGCACGCATTTGACCGCCTTTATGCCAGTAAGCTGGGAGTAGATGTTGAAAACCTGCTGATCTCGCAGCCTGATGATGGCGAGCAGGCGCTGGAGATCACTGATCACCTCATACGTTCCGGTGCTATCGATATCATAGTAATTGACTCTGTGGCAGCTCTTACTCCCCGTGCTGAGATCGAAGGTGAGATGGGTGATTCAAAAATGGGGCTCCAGGCGAGGTTAATGTCGCAGGCACTGCGAAAACTTACAGCCAATATCAACAGGACCAATACATGCTGTATGTTCATCAACCAGCTCAGGGAAAAGATAGGTGTTATGTTCGGCAACCCTGAGACCACTACCGGTGGCAATGCTTTGAAGTTCTATGCTTCTGTAAGGGTCGATATAAGACGTATATCACAGATCAAGGAAGGTGAAGAAGTACTTGGTAACCGTGCCAGGGTTAAGATCGTGAAAAACAAACTTGCCCCGCCGTTCCGCAAGGCAGAGTTTGATATACTCTACGGCCAGGGGATTTCACGCACAGGTGAACTGGTTGATCTGGGAGTTGACCTTGAGATCATCAAGAAAAGCGGATCATGGTTCAGCTATGGTGACACAAAATTAGGGCAGGGCCGTGATTCGGTCAAGGCGCTTCTTGCAGATAACCCGGAACTGGCAGATGAGCTGCAACAAAAAATTACCGCTGCATTAAAAAGCTAGTACTTTGCAGAACTTTCACCCGGGTGTTCTTTCCTGAATAACACCCAGTATTGGTTTATTGTGGTTTTTACTTCTTTATTTAATATAAGCATCCCCAGCAGGTTCGGTATTGTCATCAACGCGACGGTTATATATGAGAATGACCAGATGACTGTTGTATCGATGAATGATGCAATAAAAAAGCCCGCCACGTAAAGGAACCTGTAGGCCATAATAAATTTCGAACCCCACAGGTAAGTAACGGCCCGGTCGCCGTAATACGACCATGATATCGCCGTTGAAAAGGCAAACATCAACAACCCTATTGATACTATATACTGTCCGAGGTCGCCAAAGAACCCGTGCCTGAATGCCTCAGCCGTCAATGGTGCACTGTGAATAAGCGAACTGCCCTCAAAATAAAAAGTATTTGACTCCTCTATTCTTCCTCCGGCCACCGGTATATTGCCATTAAATGGTGTATCGCTGTTATTATCCATTATTTTTACTTCATCCGCAACTGATTCAGCATGTATTACTGTTATTTCATTTTTTATTATACCGCCTTCAACTGTCAGCTCACCGTAAAACAGGGGTAATTTTTCAACATTATGTATATGCTCAAATATAAGTTGTTTATCTTGCCCGCCTGTATCATCATATCTGCCGTCAATAATTTCCAGATCGGTGTACTGAAACCGGTTAACCACCTTTTCCTTCCACACGCCTGATGACAGGATAGTGAGGCCTGTAAGCATGCATATTATCACTGTATCAACGAAAGGCTCAAGGATGGCCACCATTCCCTCTGATACAGGTTCGTGCGCACGTGCTGCAGCATGTGCAATAGGTGCCGAACCCTGCCCTGCCTCATTGGAGAATAGCCCTCTTGCCACTCCTCTTTTAAATGCATATATGAATCCTGCCCCCAGAAAACCACCGGTAGCTGCAGTGCCTGAGAAAATATTCGTGCATATTTCCACTATTGAAGGGATAATTTTGTCATAATTGAATATCAGCACCGACAGGGCACCGATAAGATATATTATTGCCATAGTGGGAACAAGTCCTGATGTGACTTTTGCTATCCTTTTAATACCACCTATAATAACCAGCCCCAGCAGAACTGTAAGAACAGCGCCGGTAATGAAATGCTTTATCCCGAAAGTTGAAAACATAGAGTTGGAAATACTGTTTATCTGCGGCATATTGCCTGTGCCAAAAGATGAAAAGATTGTGGCCATGGCAAAAAAACCGCCGAGCGCCGCCCCTGTCTTTATAAGCTTCCCGCTGCGAAGCTTTATATTCAGCCTTTCTTTCATATAATACATGGGGCCGCCGGCTATTGTGCCATCTTCGATGGTTTTTCTGTATTTATGTGATAATGTCACTTCAACAAATTTTGTTGTCATGCCAAGCATTGCTGTAACCAGCATCCAGAATAGTGCTGATGGCCCCCCAATATGTATAGCCAGTGCCACTCCAGCAATATTACCGGTGCCGACGGTCCCTGACAAAGCTGTTGCCAGTGCCTGGAAGTGGGAAGTGTCGCCCTTGTCGCCCTTACGGTCAAATTTGCCCTTTACAATTTTTATGGCATGCCTGAAATAACGGACCTGCGGGAAAAAAAGATAAAGTGTAAAAAACAGCCCCGTGCCCAGAAGTAAGAAAGCAAACCAGTTGGAACTGGCCAGGAATTTATCTATCAGTAAAAAGAAATCATTTGCCTTCTGCATTGCGGTTAAAAATTTTAGTACAAAAAACAAATATAATTAAATTTTGCTGCTCGTTGCTCGTTGCTCATTGCGAGACAACCTGAATCCACTCACCGGTAGAAAAGGACATTTTACCGAAAAAATGAAAGGAAATATCGATTTAGATAATGGAAACTGAGTACTAAATTTGTTTCCACATATTCAACATGTATGTTCTCATCCCGTGCGCATATAAATGATAATTGTCAAATGCTATTAAAATTTATAATGAAGAAAAAAAATATTATTAAATTTATCATATCGAATTGTTATCTGAAATTGAAATCCAAATCCTGAACTTATGAGAAAAATCGTTAATATTATGTTTGTGATTCTTCTGATAATAATAATATCATATGCTGCAGGATTATTTATCTTTAAAAAGACAGGCACAGTTGCCGCTGAGCAAACAAAATATTTCATACCTCTGACCAATGAACTGGAAGATGGATTGTATTCCGGACGTTTCAGGACTTTCATGGGCCTTGTCGGGGCCAGCACCGAATTTGAGATTAGGGACAGCCTGCTGGCAGACTTCAGACTATTGAAACTGACATCCACTCCGGGCTATGGAATAGAGGAAAAGATAACTTCAGCTGTAAACTCCAGCGGCGATCTTAACTTTGAAGCGACCACCGGAGCTACACATTCAGCATCATATGCAAAAGCTGCCATTAAAAATGCTATAGAAAAAGGGCAGATGCAATAGTTACATTTTTAATTATAAATATCTAATAGTAATTATTATGAAAAAAATATCACTTATTGTTGTAGCAATCATTCTGATAATCATCATTGGAATTTACATTGGCACAGACAAGAAGAATGAACAATTCAAAATAGTAAAATTATCGGGCGGGAACGCATATGCAAATTTTACAAAATCTGATTTTTCATGGACTGCGGGCCCTGACAAAGACAGCGTTTCGGCTCTTCCCCTGATCGATGGCGATCTGTTATATATATTCGCGGAAAACGAAGAATTACCCCTGTACAGGTACCGGGAAAGTGACGGTGATTATTTAAAGTTTCGCTGGGATGATTTCAGGCTTTTGTTAAATGACAGGATCATCGCACTTGACATTTCGGAAAACGGGCTTCTTTATAGCTGGCTGGATAATATCAATGCTGAAGAGGTAAATGATCTACGATATATTGCAATATCTGGCAATTTTACAGAAGCCGGTTTACCATACCTGAAAAAATTAGCAGGTATAAAGCCGGAAACAGGGATATTTTTCAGGGATGAATCCCCCGTTGCCGGCGAAATACTGGAAATATTCAAGCCTGCCTGGCTGGCGGCCCCTGACTGCGACTTTGATAATAAGATCCGTAACAGGATAGCAGGTTTAAGAAGCCTTAAGCTTTTATATATAGACGCAGGCAACTGGGATCTCAGTACCATATCAAAGCTGAAAAATATAGAAACACTGGTATTGACAAACCTTCATCAGCCTGATACAAATAATTATATCATCAATAAAAAGCTGAGATCTTTAAGTATTATGGAGTCAGATATAACAAACATCTCCTTCCTTGATAATCTTAAAGATATTGTCGGTCTGAACCTGTCGAACTGTGATATGATAACCGGCATTAACCCGGTACAAAAATTTACCAACCTGAAATGCCTTAGCCTGATAAATTGTGAGAATCTGGCAGATATTGAGATCCTCAACTCATTGACATCACTAAGATGGTTGTCATTTAATCCGGGTATTACCGAAGAAGAAGCCGGCATATTGGCAGGCCATCTTAAAAAAATCCAGGTAGTTGAACTGATAAGCTGCAAAAATATCAAAAATGCTGCTGTGCTTGAACAGATGAAAGACCTGTCATGTCTGTCAGTTTACAATACAGATATTGATATCAGCTCCTTATACGGATTAAAAGGATTACGATATCTTTCTCTCCCTGACAGTATATACGCTGATCCAATACAGTTGGCTCAGGTTCAGGACAAGATCCCGAATTGTGTGATAGTCCCGAGCCATGGTTTATGCCTCGGATCAGCATGGTTGCTTTTAATGATCCCCGCGCTTATAATTTGCAGGATAGCAGCAATATTAATAAGAAAGTCAGGAAATTGATATTCATCCGGAAATCATGTGCCTGTTACGGATGGATACTGACTAACATCAACCGGTTATTTCCATGCAGAAATCAATAAAGGCTAAATACCTGATCCTGATTGAGTCACTTATTTGTGTTTCAGGTATATTGATATTTGCAATATTCTCTCACGGGAAGATTGTTCCCTTTATGTTTTCTTTTGCAGGATTACTGGCAGCTGCGGCTGTTATTACCAGGAATGCAGGTTCGGTAAAGAAGTTAAGATCGGCATTCGGATTAAACAGTGTTTCCGGCAAAGTGCTGATATTTATGATCATCTCCTTATTATTCGGGATACTTATCGGCATAATTTACAGGAAATACCAGTATAACTCTGTTTTACCCGGCAAACTGACCATTATAGCATTACTGGCCGCTTTAACAGGTTCAATGGAAGAAATGATATTCCGGGGATTTATCCAGGGTCATACAAGACAAATAAGCATATTGTTCTCCGTTGTTTTTGCCACTCTGGCGCATACTGCCTATAAGTGTTCATTTTTCATGTCACACCAGTCGCTTTATGAAACAGACATTATCTTTCTTATGAAATGGACAATCTTCGGAGGCATGATCTTTGGTATTATCAGGGAATACTCAAATAATATTATACCTCCGTTAGTTGGCCATGCGATATTTGATATAATCGTTTACGGGGATTATCTGCACAGTCCCTGGTGGATATGGTCATAGAGTCCTTAAACCCGCTCTGCCACCATATCTCCTACTTCACTGGTTGAGTATCCCATTTTGCCTGCGCCCATATCCTTGATCTTATTTGCAGTGATGTCCATCACAGCCTTATCGATTGCCTGTGCTGCCTCATCCTCCTTAAGGTGTTCAAGCATCATTATTCCGCAGCATATGGAAGCAAGGGGATTAATGATATTTTTACCTGTGTATTTCGGAGCTGAACCTCCTATAGGTTCAAACATGCTTACACCTTCGGGATTGATATTTCCTCCGGCTGCAATTCCCATTCCTCCCTGTGTTATTGCGCCAAGGTCAGTAATTATGTCACCGAACATGTTACCTGTGACAATAACATCAAACCATTCGGGATTTTTCACCATCCACATGCAGGTAGCATCAACGTGATAGTATTCACGTTTTATATCAGGGTAATCCTTTTCCCCTATTTCATGAAATGCTCTTTCCCAGAGGTCGTATACATAAGTAAGTACATTTGTCTTGCCGCTGAGTGCGAGTGTTTTTCTTCTGTTTCTTTTTCGTGTATAATCAAAGGCATACCTTAAACATCTTTCAACCTGCATCCTGTTATATACCATGCTCTGAACAGCCACTTCATCTTTTGTGCCTTTCATGGTAAATCCGCCGATACCGGTATAAAGTCCACCTGTATTTTCCCTTACGACCACATAATCAATATCTTCAGGGCCTTTGTCCTTTAATGGTGTCGGCACTCCGGGATATAATTTTACCGGCCTCAGATTAATATACTGATCCAGTTCAAAACGCAATCTAAGTAATATTCCCTTTTCAAGTATTCCGGGTTTTACATCGGGGTGGCCTATCGCTCCGAGGAATATGGAATCGAATTTCAGCAAATCACCCACTGCAGACTCAGGAAGCACTTCGCCCGTCCTCAGGTAGCGGTCTCCGCCAAAATCAAACCACTCAAAATTCAACTTAAATCCAAATTTATCTGAAGCTGCTTTCAGTACTTTTATACCTTCATTAACAACTTCCGGCCCGGTGCCATCGCCGGGTAATACTGCAATGTTGTACGTTTTGTTGCTCATTATTAATCTTTTAAATATATTATTAATTACTATTTTATCCTTTGCTTAAAAGGCGACAATTATAAATATTTATTTTTAGTTTGCCAAAAAAGAAATACCTGCCTTATATTATTTATTTATTATAAATCTTTAAATCAGTAGAAATAAATTATCACCGGTAAATTATATTTTGCTGTTTTCTACTATATTAAGCATCTTTAAAGTTGCCTTTATTGCTGCTACGGTCTGATCGGAATCCAGCCCCCGTGTGCGGAACTCCTTGCCGTCACCTATATCCCAGGTAATGACAGTCTGCACCAGGGCGTCGGTCTTCCCTCCGGGAGGTATTGAAACGGAATAATCCACGAGCTTTGGAAATGACTTTTTCAATCTGCTGTATATCTTCCTCAGAGCTTTGACAAAAGCATCATACTGGCCATCGCCGTTAGCTGTTGCCTCATATTCCTTATTATAGATCTTTATTTTAAGGGTTGCCACGGGTTTAAGGCCGTTTGCCGTTGAAAGGGAATAATTCCTTATCTCGATCTTCTCATTTACATATTTATTCCTGATGATATCAGATATAATATATGGCAGATCCTCCTGTGTAACGGTTTCTTTCTTATCTCCGAGCTCAATAACTCTTTCTGTTATTTTTTCCATGGCTTCGTCATCAAGGTCGATGCCCAGCTCTGCAAGGTTTTGCCTGATGTTGGCCTTGCCTGATGTTTTTCCCAGTGCGTATATCCTTTTTCTCCCGAACCGTTCAGGCAACAGGTCATTAAAGTAAAGCTGGCTTTTCTGGTCGCCGTCAGCATGAACGCCGCATGTTTGTGTAAAAACCGACTCTCCGATCAATGGTTTGTTCGGCGGTATGCGTATGCCTGAGAAAGATTCCACCAGTTTACTTACCAGGTTCAGTTTTGATTCCCTGATGCTCATTTCACAATTCAGATGATCCTTAATTACGCCAATAACACTTGACAGCGGTACATTGCCGGCTCTTTCGCCAAGGCCGTTCACTGTAGTATGAATTCCTGTGATCCCTGCTTTTATTGCAGAGTATACATTGGCTGTTCCCAGATCATAATCGTTATGTGCATGAAAGTCAAATTGCAGGTCCGGGTACTTATCAACGATCTCCTTACAATACTCATATGTTTCATCGGGATTCAATATTCCAAGTGTATCGGGCAGCATGAACCTTTCGATCTTCTCATCTTTCAGTGCATCGAGCATAAAATAAACATAGTCTTTTGAATTTCGCATACCATTGGACCAGTCTTCAAGATATATGTTAACTCTCAGATCATTTTTAAGAGCCTCTTTAATTGTATGTTTGATATCCTTAATATGTTCTTCGGGTGTTTTTCGCAGTTGCTCCGTTACATGCTTGTATGATCCTTTTGAAAGGATATTCATTACTTTTGCCCCGGAATCCTTTATCCAGTCAATTGAAGCACCGCCATCAACAAAGGCCAGCACTTCTATCCTGTCCAGCAGGCCTTTTGCCGTTGCCCAGTTTATGATTTTCTTCACCGCTTCCATCTCCCCTTCCGAAACCCTTGCCGATGCCACCTCAATACGATCGACCCTGATCTCCTCAAGAAGCAGTTTGGCAATACTCAGTTTCTCATCATCAGTGAATGAGACTCCCGAGGTTTGCTCACCGTCTCTGAGCGTGGTATCCATTATTGTTACTTTCATATGTTTAAGATTTTACATTCTTTTATAACAATTCTTACTACGGCGAATACATATATAAAACCATCAATTATAGGATATTGTTCGATTTTGTTCAAAGGATTCAATTTTATCTTTTATGCTCAACAGGTAATCGATATCATCATACCCATTCAGCAGACATTTCTTTTTATAAGAATTTATATCATACCTTTCCGCTTTCCCTGTAGAAAGGATTGTTATCTCCTGCTTTTCAAGGTTTACTTCGACTTCAGATGCGGGGTCAGCTTCGACCGTGTCGAAAAGCTCCGCCAGAAATCCTTCGGATACCGTTACAGGCAGCAATCCGTTGTTTAATGAATTGTTTTTGAAAATATCAGCGAAGAAACTTGAGACAACAACCCTGAACCCGTAGTCGAAAATTGCCCATGCAGCATGTTCCCTGCTTGAACCGCTTCCGAAATTTCTTCCTCCTGCCAGTATCTGTCCCGAATATTCAGGATCATTTAATACAAAATCCTTCTTCAGCATATTGTTCCTGTCATATCTCCAGTCTCTGAAAAGATTGTCTCCAAAGCCTTCCCTTGTTGTTGCCTTAAGAAATCTGGCAGGAATTATCTGATCTGTATCTACATTTTCAATACGTAATGGAACGCATGATGATCTTAGTGTTTTAAATTTATCTATTGACATTGGTTTTTGATTATAAAATAGGGACAGCTCCCTTTTGATTTATGATTTCGATATGAGAAAAAATTCACTTTTATTTAGATTTTATTAATTACAACATATCCCGGGGATCTGTTATTTTCCCGGTAACTGCGGCGGCGGCGGCAGTTAATGTGCTTACAAGCATTGTTCTTGCCCCCGGTCCCTGTCGGCCCTCGAAATTCCTGTTTGAAGTAGCCAGGGCATACTTACCTTCGGGAACCTTATCATCATTCATCGCCAGGCAGGCTGAGCATCCGGGCTGCCTCAGTTCAAACCCCGAATCTTTAAGTATGGTATTAATACCTTCTTCCACGGCTTGTTTTTCAACCTGTTTTGATCCCGGAACGATCCATACGGTTATGCCATTTGCCTTCTTCTTTCCTTTCACAAAATCAGCAAATGCCCTTAAGTCCTCGATGCGCCCATTTGTACAGCTACCTACAAAAACATAATCCACCTTTTTCCCGATTACAGGATCACCCTGCTTAAAATTCATATATTTCAATGCCTTATTAAATGAGCTGATATTACTTCCGGGTATCTCATTTTCACGCGGTATATTTCCGGTAATGCCAATACCCATGCCTGGATTCGTTCCGTATGTGATCATCGGTTCAATATCTGAAGCATCAAAAACTATTTCTTTATCAAACTTACAACCCTCGTCAGAAAAGAGTGTTTTCCAGTAAGCAAGTTTCTTTTGCCACTCAGCACCCTTAGGTGCATATTGCCTTCCCCTGACATATTCAAAAGTAATATCATCCGGTGCTATCATACCTCCCCTTGCTCCCATCTCAATGCTCATGTTACAGACGGTCATACGTCCTTCCATGCTCAGGTTTTTTATCGCTGAACCGGCATATTCCACAAAATAACCTGTCGCGCCGCTGGCCGATATCTTTGATATTATGTAAAGGATTATATCTTTTGCTGTGACACCCCTGCCCGAATTACCGTTTATGGTAATTCTCATTGTTTTGGGTTTTGACTGAAGCAGGCACTGTGTAGCCATAACCATCTCAACCTCGCTTGTCCCTATGCCAAATGCAATACTGCCAAAAGCCCCGTGTGTTGAGGTGTGGCTATCACCGCATACAATTGTCATTCCCGGCTGGGTAAAACCAAGCTCAGGCCCTATAACATGGACAATGCCCTGATAAGGATGATTTAATCCGAATAGCTGTATCCCGTGGTTTTTGGTATTTTCCGTTAATTTATCCACCTGGGTCCTTGATAACCGGTCTTTAACAGGCAGGTGCTGATCTACTGTCGGTACATTATGATCAGGCGTTGCTATGATGTTTTCCGGCCTGAAGACCTTTATACCCCTGGCGTCAAGGCCCGCAAATGCCTGGGGGCTTGTTACCTCATGTATCAGATGCCTGTCGATATAGATGACACACGGTCCTCCTTCAATTTCATCGACGATATGTGCGTCCCATATTTTATCAAATAATGTTTTCTTTTCCAATGTATTAATATTTACAAATTAGACAATTTTATTAATTGCATCAAGCAATGCTTCAACTGAAGCCGTAATTATATCTGTATTTCCTGAAAACCCGTAATAGTATTTACCCTTATTCTCAATCTGTATATGAACCTTTCCAAGGTCATCGCTCCCCTTTGTTATTGCCTGTACAAGGAACTCTTCCAGTTTGAACCTTTTATGTATCATTTTCTTTATTGCTGCAAATGAAGCATCTACCGGTCCGTTACCTGAGGATGTCTCGGTAAATTTCTCCCCGTTGAAGTTTAATGTAACCGTTGCTGTGGGGATTGCTGATTTACCGCATAAAACCTGCAATTTTTCAAGTTTAATACTCTGATTTTGTTTATTTCCTGCTTTACCGATAAGCACCTCCAGATCATCATCCTTAATATCCTTTTTCTTATCGGCGAGTTTAAGGAATCTCTCATAGAGTTTATCCAGCTTATCCTTGCTGAGGTCATACCCCAGTTTGGCAAGCCTGTGTTTTAACGCTGCCCTGCCGCTTCTCGCCGTAAGGTCAATAGACGATTCATTTATTCCTACATCAACCGGGTTGATGATCTCATAATTTTCCCTGTTCTTCAATACGCCGTCCTGGTGTATTCCCGAGGAGTGAGCAAAGGCATTTCTGCCGACTATTGCTTTATTTGGCTGAACCGGCATATTCATCAGGCTCGAGATCAGGCGGCTGATGCCGCATATATTCCTGGTTTCAATATTGGTTTCAATCCCCAGATGCTTCCTGCTCTTAAGAATCATAACAACCTCCTCAAGGGATGTGTTGCCCGCGCGTTCACCAATGCCATTTACCGTCACCTCTACCTGGCGTGCGCCATTTATTACCCCGGCTATGGTATTGGCAGTGGCCATTCCCAGGTCGTTATGGCAATGTGTTGATATTATCACCTTGTCGATACCTTTTACATTCTCTTTAAGATATTTAATCTTTTCCCCGAATTCATACGGCAGGCAATAGCCTGTGGTGTCGGGTATATTCAGGACCGTCGCCCCTGCTTTTATCACAGCTTCAATGACCTTTGCCAGGTATTCATTCTCCGTTCTGCCTGCATCTTCAGCATAGAACTCCACATCTTCAACATATTTCTTTGCATACTTAACTGCTGCTGCCGCTCTTTCAATTATCTCCTCCTCGTTTGAATTCAGCTTATAATGAATATGATAATATGAAGTCCCTATTCCTGTGTGGATCCTCTTCTTTCGTGCATATTTGAGCGAATCGGCAGCAACATCTATATCTTTTTCAACTGCTCTTGTCAGAGCACATATAACAGGATTACTAACCGATTTGGATATCGCTTCAACCGAATTGAAGTCACCGGGACTTGATATGGGAAACCCTGCCTCAATAATATCAACACCCAGAGCTTCGAGTGCCTTGGCCACTTCTATCTTCTCAACCGTGTTTAACTGGCAGCCGGGAACTTGCTCTCCATCCCTGAGGGTGGTGTCAAAAACAAATAATTTTTCGCTCATGATTTTAAATTTTACATATTAGCACTATAAAATGCAAGAAGCCACTCTCAAATGCGAGAATGGCTTCTTTAAATATTATAATAGTTAATACCACCCTCACGTTCGAATATTAAGGATACCGAGTAATAGAATGATGAGTATGGTACTGGATATTTTCACTTTTTTTATTGTTTGAAGCACAAATATAAATATAAAAATCGTTTTTAAAAATATTTTTTAAAAATTTTGATATTAACACCCTTTGGATACAGGATATTACCTATTCCTGCAGAAGTGCTTCAATCTCCTCTGTAACTTCCATATTATGATAAACGTTCTGAACATCATCCAGATCCTCAAAATCTTCGATCATTTTAATAACCTTTATTGCCGTTTGAGTATCCAGCACTTTTGTATCATTGGGTATCCTTTGCAACTCTGCATTTTCAATATAAACTCCCATTTCATCAAGTTTCTTCTGAACGTTGCTGAAATCTTCAATTGCTGTGGTAATTATAAAAATATCATCTTCCATTTCACAATCCTCAACACCTGCATCAATAATCTCCAGCTCGAATTCTTCCTGATCCATATCCTGCTTTTGCACAGTAAAAACTCCCTTCCTGTCAAAGAGATAACTTAACGATCCGTTTGTACCAAGACTACCTCCTCTTTTATTAAAAGCTGCTCTTATATTACCAACTGTTCTAAGGTTATTATCAGTAAGGCACTCAACATAAACTGCAACACCTCCCGGCCCGTAACCCTCAAAAGTCACTTCCTGTAATGAACCGCCGTCACTACTTGCTTTTTTTATTGCCCTTTCAATATTTTCTTTAGGCATATTAACTCCCTTGGCATTCTGAATGGCCATTCGCAATGCCGGATTAGTATCAGCATCAGCGCCCCCCTCCCTTATTGAAACCTGTATCTCTTTCACTATCCTGGAGAATACCTTTCCCTTTTTTGCATCATTGGCCCCTTTTTTTCTTTTGATCTTTGACCACTTGCTATGTCCTGACATATCATAAATATTTACCTGTAAAAATATACAAATTTAAAGGATTTTTGATAATTACAGATGCAATAATGCTTAGTGAAAATACAGGAAAATCCATGTTTTATAAAAGTGTAACTCCATTTAAATTTGTCATATTTGAGGTAA
>CAZBUF010000125.1:0-10049 GCA_964495025.1 uncultured Bacteroidales bacterium
AAATAGAAAAATTATCAGGAGATTTCTTATCACTGCTTAAAAGGGGCGTGGATTATGATCATCTGGCAGTTAAATTCAGGAAGATCGATACGAAAGAGCTATTTCTGGAATTATCAGATGATAACAAGCGGAAAACTTTCTGGATTAACGTTTACAATGCTTTTAATTTTTTGTTCCTTAAAGATAATCCGTCTTTGCTGGAAACACAGGAAAGCAGGTATAAATTATTTAATAGCCGGACTATAATTATAGGAGAAAATAAACTAAGTCTTAATGATATTAAGCACGGCCTGTTGCGCCGTTCAAAAATATGGTGGGCCAAAGGATATTTATCGAAATTATTTGTTGGTAAATTCGAAAGGAGATCAAGAGTTAGAATAGCTGATAACCGCATTCACTTTGTTCTTAACTGCGGAGGATTACCATGCCCTCCTGTTAAAATATACGAAAGCAGTAAAATAGAGAAGCAGTTGGAATCAGCCAGAAAAGTATTTCTGGAATCTGATGTAAGTTATTTCAATGAAGAAAACATTGTTACAATATCACAGATATTTAACTGGTATGCGGGTGATTTCGGCGGAAGGGAAGGGATACTCCGACTTTTAAAAGATTATAAGCTTATACCCCGGGATAGTATCCCATTAATAATATATAAGCCATATAAATGGATGCCTGATTCTTTATAGTATTTTTGATAAACCTGTAAACAACTGTCAAATGTCAGAGAAAGTTAATGAAACAGTAAAATACCTTAATGACAAAGGTATTTATTCTCCTGAAATAGGAATCGTTCTGGGCACGGGCCTGGGTAAATTAGTAAATGAGATAGATATTGAGGTTACAGCGGAATATACGGATATCCCGTACTTTCCGGTTGCTACTGTTGAATATCATACCGGAAAATTAATATATGGTATGTTAAAGGGGAAAAAAGTAATTGCCATGCAGGGCAGGTTTCATTATTATGAGGGATATAGCCTGCAGGAAGTAACATTTCCTGTGAGGGTCATGAAAGTTCTCGGCATTAAATATTTACTTCTTTCAAATGCTGCAGGGGCGATGAACCTGAATTTCAGGAAAGGCTCCCTTATGTTGATCGACGATCATATTAACTTCCTTCCCGATAATCCGCTGAGAGGGAAAAATTATGATGAATTTGGGCCCAGATTCCCCGATATGAGCAGTCCATATTCAGATGAGCTGAATAATAAGCTGATAGCAATTGCAGCAAGGGAAAATATTGAATTACATAAAGGAGTATATGTTGCAGTAACAGGACCTAACCTGGAAACACGCGCTGAATACAGGTTCCTGGGGAAAATGGCTGATGCAGTAGGTATGTCTACAGTGCCGGAGGTTATTGTAGCAAATCATATGAATTTACCCTGTGCGGCAATATCTGTCCTTACTGATGAATGCGATCCTGATAATTTAAAAGCAACCGATATTAAGTATATTATTGAGACTGCCGGAAAGGCAGAAGTGAAATTGATCAGACTGTTTACAGCACTGGTAGAGGAACTTTAAAGCCTTCAGTTTATATCCTCCAGGCAACTGAATTTTTCCACAAGCAACTATAAACGAGAAGCGAGAAACGAGAAGCGAGAAACGAGAAACGAGAAGCGAGAAGCGAGAAACGACAAGCGAGCAACCCGCAACCCGCAACCCGCAACCTGTAGCTATAATCCGAGAATTCTTTCCTTTTCCTCAGCTGTCAGGTTTAACTCATTACTGATGTTCTCAATGGCAGGCCTGTTAATTAACATGATAAGTAATAAAAAGGATACGGGTATCAACAAATAATAATCACCAAAAAGTAAGAAGACAGCAAGATTAAAGAGGCATAGGAATTCAATCAATAACAGTTTTATTACTAATGATGCTTTATATCGGGCAAGCTTCAGCGACAGATCCACGGTCTTGCTCAGTCTCGTGACTTTTCTCCTGTGTAAATAATAACCAAGCGGCAACAATATTATAATAAAACAACCCAGCAATATTTTAAAGAACGTATAAATGTCACTGCCGGAATTTAATAATTTGTAACTGCTGGTAAGCTTAATAAATACTGATGTACCGGATAAAATGAAAA
Source organism: uncultured Bacteroidales bacterium (assembly GCA_964495025.1). GTDB lineage: Bacteria > Bacteroidota > Bacteroidia > Bacteroidales > UBA10428. The sequence goes on from CAZBUF010000125.1 coordinate 2,093, forward strand.
TCCCCAGATACAGGATAACAAATATCAGGTTGATCTGTTTATACTGTTCTTTTAAGCTTCGATGATTCATTTTTCAGCTCAGGTATATTTAAATAATTTATATGAGTTAAGATATTGCTTTTTCAGGATAAATACAAAGCAGGCATAAAAAATAATCAAACCTCAAATTATTGATAATGAATATTTATCAGACACGATTACTTTTATGGTATCAGGGAATTCTAGTCTTCTTCGTCAGAAATATCATCGGCAATTTCAAGATTTTCAAAATTGTCGAATTCTTCCAGTGAGGTATTGTCGAATTCTTCTTCTTCTTCCTCCTCGTCTTTTTTACTTCTGTTGTTCTTTGGCATCTTTATCAGATAGTAAATTTCTTCTGTTTCAAAAGGTAGTGCAAGCTCAATTTCTCCTCTCAGGTTCTCGAAGGTTATCAGGCTATCCTCGAAACCGTCAGGATACATCTCCTTAACCTGTTCTATAATTTCTTCAGGTAAATGCTCATAGTTCTTAATTATTTTTTTCTTTACCACAGATTTAAATTTTGTGAACTAAACTAACACTTATATAAATTTAATTAATATTTAATACAGTATAATACGAATAATAAAAAATTTAGTTAAATGTATAGAAAAAATTATTTCAAAAAAACATCATATAAACAATAATTTTCATGAAAATTTTCAAAATGTTCATTATTTAGGGAATTTAAATTATTGAACTTACCGGCGAATTAATTTTAAATAGTTGTTTTTCAGTAATTATGACTGAAAAATTGAATAATCCGAACAATAAAAACAAGGGTTATCCCTTTTGTTTCAATGTTAATTTTTTTCTTTTGTAATATATGTTTTCCACTTTGAATGATAATTTAAATGCGATATCATCAGCGGTTAGTAATTAAAAGATTAAGTTTTTTTATATATTTGCAGGCCAACTTAATATTTATGCACAAATTTTCTGCAATGAGAATACCGGAAAAGTGTGAAAGTATAGATGAGATAAGAGCAGCTATTGACAGCATTGATAATGAAATCATTAGGTTGCTTGGTAAGCGTTTTACCTATGTTAAGGAAATAGTGAAATTCAAGGATAAGGACAAGGACAGTATTATTGCGAGGGAGAGATATAATGAAGTGCTTGAGAACAGAAGAAAGCTCGCGATTAAAAACGGCCTTAATCCTGATCTCATTGAAGAAATATACAGGAGGCTTATAGATTTCTTTATCAATAAAGAAATAGAAATTGCAGAAAATTCGGATTATGAAAAAGAGTAATTAACATTAAACAGGAATACTAATGTACAGAAAAGAAATCAAAGTAATGGATTGCACGGTGAGGGATGGTGGATTAATGAACAACTGGCAGTTCACTGATAAGTTTGTTAAAGATGTGTACAAAGCATGTGTTGAATCAGGAATTGATTATATGGAAATAGGATATATAAGCAGTGAGAGTGCTTTTTCACGAAAAGAAGTAGGACCATGGAGATTTTGTGATGATAGTGAGGTTAGAAGGATTGTGGGGGACAACAAGACAAATTTGAAGCTTTCAGCAATGGCAGATATAGGAAGGATTGAACCTGCAGATATCAGGCCAAAGAAGGAAAGTGTGCTGGACATGGTTAGAGTTGCATGCTACGTGCATCAGATTGATAAAGCAATATATCTTGCTGAGCATTGCATGGACAAAGGTTATGAAGCCACAATAAACCTTATGGCAGTATCTACTGTGATGGAGAGGGATCTGAATGAAGCACTTGAGGATGTCGGCAGGTCAAAGGTCCCGATATTTTACCTTGTGGATAGTTTTGGCAGCATGTATTGTGAACAGGTGGAATTGCTGGTTAATAAATATAAAGCTGCATTACCAAAAAAGACGATCGGCGTACATATGCATAACAATATGCAACTTGCCTTTTCCAACACAATCACAGGAATTATTCATAACTGCAATATGCTTGATGCAACAATACTTGGAATTGGCCGTGGTGCCGGTAATTGTCCCCTTGAGGTATTATTGTCGTTTTTAAAGAATCCCAAGTACAAGCTTCGTCCTATATATGATATAATTCAGAAAGAGTTAATCCCAATGCAGAAAGATATACAATGGGGCTATCATATACCCTATCTCATAACCGGGGCTATGAATCAGCATCCCCGAAGTGCCATGAAATGGATGAAAGGGGAAAATAAGGACGACCTTGTTGGCTTTTATTCATTCATGCTGGATCAGAAAGACCTGTAAGCAGAAAACCCGGACCGGCAACATTGCCTGATCCGGGCCAGCATTTAAAATGTGTTGGTTGATAAGTGCTAAAAGTAAGATGATCCTGAGGCAGTAAAAGTTGCTTGAACCGATATAAAATTTATTTATTTGGTTTTATGCAAGTAAGAGCCGGGATATTACCAGTTCATCACCTTTTTATAAAATGGGAGCAACTCTTTCGCTATCATCTTCTGTTCTTCCATATCCGGATGATAGTCGCATCCGCTATTATATGAACCCTGAAATCTGAACATACAGATCTTTTTATCATTCTTAACCTCCTTCATATAATTAATTACTGCCGAAAGGAAATTTGCAAGTCTTATACTCCTGTCGCCTGATAACATAGGGCTTGTCAGGCAGCATATCTGTGCTTCCGGATACTGTTCCCTGATCTTTTCAATAAACCTGATATAATCATTTACATAGGAAGCGGAATCCAGCTCCTCTCTTTCATATGAGCCATCACCATCTGAGAAATCATTATGGCCAAGGCAAACAGATACCATATCCGGGATATATGTTTTATAATCCCATAAAGGCCCCGAATCATTACTGAGGAAGGTGTTATCATACACTTCAGGCATTGTCGGGCCGGGGCTGTTCCAGTTTCTGTTCATCCCTATGCCTGAGACCGAACTTAACAGCCAGCTGGCATTCAGCTTGCGTGCTGCACGCGGGCCGTAAGAATACCACGCGTTATGGTTATCATACCATTCTTCCGCACGGCAGGGTATTTCCGATGTGTCCACTCCCATACCACAGGTTATTGAGTTTCCTATAAACTCGATTTTTCGCTCCACACGGCTATCTAAAGCCAGTATCTCATCGCACAGTATACCCTTAAATTCAATATAACCTGTTTGTGACTCCGTTGCCTTGCATACAAGAAGGGTATGTATGGTATCTTCAAGGTTCTCTGCTATCCCGTACCGGGCCTTTTCTTTGCTGACACGTATCCTTTTACTGTATTTCCCGTCAATTACAACAGCGATATAGTTGTGGTTATTTTCAAAATTCTGATCTTCCAGCAGGATATCACACCAGCTTCCCCTGAATTTTAGCTGAAAGTAAGCCGCTGCGCCGCTTATCTTAGGCTTCTCAGGATTCGAAAAATCGATTCTTCCCGTATAATGAATATTTTTATTATCGGGAGAATGAAGTGAGGAATCAGTTGTCTTTACCCCGTGGCAGCTATTAAGGAATATACTGCAGGTGAAAAGTATAAAAATTGACCGAAAGTAGTACATGGTATTAATGTTATTTTATTATTATTTCATAATGGCCATCATTGTTTCGTGATATTTCATCAAGTGTAATGGTTTGCGGGGCATTATAGAGCGCCCTTACCGAATCAGGATCGTTCGCACTATCTATAAAGTCAGCCCATCCCATAAACCATGTCCACTTTGGCTGATTTATTATTGTTTGCGGCATGGGCATCTGTCCCACTTCTCCTAAAGCTACGGGTTTTCCCCCTGCAAGCTTTATTATATCATCATGGTGGCTTTGCCTGTAATCGTTGTGGTAAACATCGGCAGCAAGGACATCCACATATTCAGTGCCTGGAAAATATTCATCGTAGCTATACGCTTCGTCGCCGGGAATATCCCGCGGAGCATTTGCATTCCATACCCATAACAGGTTATTGAGTTTATGGTAATCAGTAAAATATTCATACATCATCTTCCACAATTTTACAAAACCCTGTTCACCGGGATGCCTGCACCACCAGAACCATACGCCGTTCATTTCATGATAGGGCCGCCATAGCACAGGAACGTGCGCATCCTGAAGCTGCTTAAGATAACGAGCCACATTATCTGCCTGCTTGCGCCAGTCGTTGTTTAGACCGGTTCCCGGGGTTGTAAGTGAATCCCAGAGCGATTGCGGAACTTTCTTTTCCCATACCCAGATGCTCTCCTTGCTGCATGTGTCACCATCCGGAGGGAAACAACAATGCCACATTAAAGTTATTATATGTCCCTTTTCATTCATTTCTATGGCTTTATCAGTCATGTTCTGCCTTACCTGATCCGGATCCTTACCCCTGAAATAAAAACTGAAATCACTTCCCCATACAACGGGATAGTATCCGGTCATTTTTTTCACTTCTTCATTAAAATGATCAGGGAGACGATTCCAGTTATGGTGTCCGGATAATATATATTTACCGCTAATGGTGTAAAGGAAATCCAGCAATGACTTCGCTTCATCAGTTGCATCAGGATTCACCGGCCCCGCGTTATTATTATCTGCAGAATTAACTACTTGTGATGACAGCATTATTATTAAAATAATAGTCTTTTTAATATTTCGAAATATACTCATAACTTAAATATTTAAAATATAATTTTTATTATGTGCCGGTACTAATTTAACAAATAAAAACTATTTTTTTTCAGCCTTGCCAATTAATAACTAACTGGCCGTCTAATATTTAAAAATGCGGATGTATATCTGCCGGGTTTGCATTACAGCGGAAGGTAATGTGTAAATATGAAAATTATCTTATCAGGACGAGCTTATTGACCTTTGTAAATTCATCATTATCCCTGATTACCCTGATCCGGCAAAAGTAAAAGCCATTCTGAATAATGTTTCCATGATCATTCAGTCCGTCCCAGTATGCGGAATATGTTCCTATGGTCCTAGGGTCATTAACAAGCGTCCTTATTTTCCAGCCATTGATATCAAATATCTCAAGAATTATTTTAGCCGGAACAAATACCTCGTAGCTGATCTCAGTACCTGAACTAAACGGGTTAGGCAGGTTCTGTTTCAGTAAAAATCCATTGGGGGCCGTTATTTCCGTATTATCTTCTATTGCCTCAGGGTTACATACACCGTTGACAATATAATAAGGTCTGACCGATGTATTTTGTATGCTGTACTGATCAGTAACCCCTACTTCCAGTCCCCAGTCGTACAGTGTTGCATAGGTGCCTGATGTGCTCATATCCCAGAAAGGGTTGCAGTTACCATAAAATGACCATGCTATATATCCTGTTTGATTAAGATGGCATTTTTCAATTATTGTGAGGTAAGAAATAGAGTTCTGAGGTGTAATAACATCATCGTCACATTCACCGTGCATTTGTGAGAATTCTCCCACGATCAGTGGCAGATCCATATTTTTGGATTCTACAATTTCATTTCCTATATCGGCTACTGAATACCCATACATCTGGGGCCACCACATATGGACGGAAAACATAAGGTTGTTATCAGGGTCGTATTGAATAAGAGCGGGGCCCTGAGACTGGAGAATATCAATATCTTTGCCCCAGTCAGTGCCATCAATAACAAGAGGGACATGAATGCCTGCATTTCTGAAGGCTGTTATTGCATCCTTGTAGCCTGCCGTGAAGGTTGCCTCCGGCACACCCCAGGCGCCACACTCATTGGCAATATTGATAAGCAGGTATTCCTCATGTTCTATAAGGACTTCTGCAATATCGGCCCTGGTCCAGTAATCAACAACATCATCCAGCATACTCCAGTCACCTGTGGCATCATGACTTTCAACCATGGGAATCATTCCAAGTCCGATACAATTAGTGATAGCTGCGTCAAGTTGTGAAGCCGTACCTGATGAGTTCCATACTATTCTGATAACATTTGCCCCTGTTTTCTCAATTTCCGTAAACTCAGGAAGGCCGTTCCTGTGAAACCAGATATTTGGATTGTTTATTCCGCGCAGGATCACCCTTTCACCGCACTTGTCATACAAGTGCCTCCCAATGACACGAAACCCCGGATGCTCCTGTGCCAAAGTGGCAGCGAAGAATAAAGAGATAATTACTGAAATTATGATGCTGTTCCTGTTAATGTTCATCCCGACTTTTATTTTTTTTAAATTCTCTGATCATGTTTACTGAGTAAAAATATCACGGCCATATTATATCCGAAACAACGAATTTATTATTTTTTACTCAGATCACTGGATAGTTGTTACATTTTCAACAATCTATTTATATATTTATTAAATAAAGTTTGAAATAGTTGCTTTATAGTAATATCCATACTTAACTGATATTGTTTATATTTTTAAATAAAATACTGCAACCTGTCTTATTTTTTTATGTCATTTTAGTATTCATCAAATAAATAATCATCAATGGACAATAAAATCATAATTTCCATCTTGCTGTTTCTTGTTTTTATAAATGGTATTTCCCAGGAAGATGAGGGAAGTTCATACAGGACCATGCCTTTTCAGGTAACACTTGTAACACCGCTGGGCACTAACGGCATTCAATCGTTTCGAATAACAAACAGGCTCTCGTTCAACATTGTAGCGGGTACAAACGGAGGTGTTGATGGTTTTGAGCTAGGCTCTGTTTTAAATATTATCAGTAGTGATGTCAGTGGGGTCCAGTTATCGGGTTTCGGCAATGTCGTGGGTGGGCCGGTTCATGCGGTACAGGTAGCGGGTTTTATGAATATTAACAGAGATGAATTTGAAGGTGTGCAGGCGTCAGGATTTATTAATTATGTGTATGGCTATTCCAGGGCTATCCAGGTAGCCGGATTTGCAAACCTGTCAGGTGAGCTCAAAGGCCTTCAAGGATCAGGATTCGCTAATTTTACCGGTGATGCTGAAGGATTACAGGCCGCAGGCTTCATGAATTGTGCTGATAACATAAAAGGTATCCAGGGCGCAGGCTTTTTGAATGCCGCTGAGGATGTCAGGGGAATTCAACTTGCAGGATTCCTTAATGCCGCAAATAAGGTTAAAGGATTGCAAATAGCAGGATTTCTTAATATATGTGATACAATTGACGGTATTCCTGTTGCCCCAATAAGTATTGTAAGAAAAGGAGGATACATGAAATTTGAATACTGGGGCAATGAGACTTTCTACATGAATGCATCCCTTAAAACAGGAGTAAAGAAATTCTATACAATTTTTAGTTTTGGGTACAAGGGTATAGATAGTGATTTTAATACAGGGGCTGGTTTTGGCGCAGGTACAAATATAAGTATAACACAAAATAATTCAATTGATATTGACGTAAATGCTTATTATATCAATAAGTATTTCTGGAGAAACCGTGACTATAACCAGCTTAATACTTTAAGAGTTAGCTTTAACCATGAGATCGCCGAACATTTCAGCATATTTGCCGGCCCGGCATTTAATGTTTTGATCTCGGAGTTTAGAGATTCAGCTGACGAGATAGCACCATCATGGGCTTTTAATATCAGTGACAGAAGAAACAGCCTGAGAGGGTGGTTTGGATTCAATTTAGGGTTTAAGTTCTAGATGCTCCAGTCGATCTTTTCCAGTCCATGCCTGCTTAGAATTTCATTTGTCCTGGAAAAGTGCTTACATCCGAAAAATCCATTATCAGCAGAAAAAGGGGAAGGATGTGCGGCTTTGAGTATGTAGTGCTTATTGGTATCGATCAGTGTTTCTTTTGCCTGTGCATATTTTCCCCATAGCAGGAAGATTATTCCTGTGCGCTTATCCGAGATATTTTGTATTACAGCATCAGTGAACTTTTCCCATCCCTTGTTTTGATGTGAACCGGCCTGGTTTGCTCTTACCGTGAGAGTTGCATTCAGAAGCAAAACTCCCTGGTTTGCCCATTTTTCCAAATTCCCGTTGTCTGAAAGCGAAATTCCAAGATCGGATCTCAACTCTTTAAAGATATTAACAAGTGACGGGGGCTGAGATATACCCACA